>CALJIU010000249.1 GCA_937974055.1 uncultured Neomegalonema sp.
GAGCGCGCGTCGAGCGGTCTTTTCGTATCGTGCGCTGCTTGTTCGTCATTATCGATGTGCGAATCGGGGGGTGTCGACAGGGCGGCCACGCAGATGGGTGGGGTGGCGGCGTAGGGCGACAGGGTGCCGATGGACCTCGACAGGATGTGGACTCAGATGGACGCTATGCGAGTGGTTTTTCGGTGGTCGGAGCGGGGATTCCGATGGCTCGTGGCCGATAAGTATCAACCTCCAGTTGCCTCTCGCGGAGGCCGGGGTGGATGGTTTGGCCGTCCTGTCCAATGCTGGCTTTGCGGGGGTGGCGCATCAGGAACAGGCGGTTGATGCCCGCTCGCGACCCGACCATCGGGGCGGTCGGATCGGTGGGGAAGGCGTCTCGCCAGCCCGGTGGAAGCAGCAGACCGTGGCGCTCGGCATGGTCGATCATCCATATAAAGCTGAGGTTTGTCAGGGGGATAGGGTCGGTCAGGCAGTCGCGCTCGCCCCCGATATCGCCGTGGGCACCGGGGAACCATGCCTGCTGCAACTCGCCGGGCCAGTCGCCGCGTTCCCACAAGACGGGGCTGTAGGCGGTGCGGTCTTCGTCGGCGGCGAGGGCGTGGTAGGCGGCGCGGACGCTGGGGCCGAGATGGGGGTTGTGGAACTCATGCGCCAGCGGGAAGATGCGGGACAGGATGGGGTAGGGCAGGCCGAGCGCCTTGACGGTATCCCATGCGCCGATGAAGTCTATGCTGTTGTTTTCATGGGTGTATTTCCGGGTAAAGGCGCGGGCGGCCTCGCTACGCTCCGGGCGGTCGTAGTAGCGGAAGGCCCGGCGGATGCGGCGTTCGGTGGCGTGCTCGCGGCGAAGCAGGCCGACCCGGTCGATCATCCCGGCGATGGAGCGCACGGCGTAGGCCCCCCGGCTGTAGCCGAGCAGGAAGATGCGGTCGCCGGGGCGGTAGCGGCTGGCCAATGCGGCGTATCCGGCAATCACGCTCTGGTTGAAACCGCGCCCGATGGCGGCGTCGACCCATTTCGACGCGCCCATTCCCTGAATTCCGCGATGGTATCCAAGTGTTTGTTGTGTCTTTGCTTTTGCACTTTTCAGGAGCGTATAAACGCGGCCCGCATGGGTCATGCAATCCTCGTCGTCGAGGCGGCTGAGGGTGCCGTCGACGATGAAGACGTGGTTGCGCGGTTCAGCCATTTCCACGGAACTGGTGGCGGGAATAGACACCCAAGACTTTGATATAGCTGGTGAAAAGTTTAAGCTCCTCCATCGCGGCGGCGACATGTGGCTCCGTTGGATTGCCTTCTATATCGGCGATGAACTGGGTGGCGGTGAACGAGCCATCGAGCATGTAGCTCTCCAGCCGCACCATATTGACGCCATTGGTCGCGAAGCCGCCTAATGCTTTGTAAAGGGAGGCCGATATGTTGCGTACACGGAATACAAAGCTGGTGATCGTCGGCTCTCCGGGGGGCGGGGAGAGGGGTTTTGGGCTGGCCACCATGAAGCGGGTGGTGTTGTGTTCGGCATCTTCGATATTGGGGGCGAGCACCTTTAGGTTGTATGTCTCGCCCGCCAGTTCCGAGGCCACGGCGGCGGCGGTCGGGTCGCCATTCTCCCGCACGATCCGCGCCGATCCGGCGGTGTCCGGCCCCGCGACGGGCAGGATATCGTTGGCGTTGAGGAAGCGCCGCACCTGCCCCAGCGCGACGTTGAGGCTGTGGGCCGTGCGAATGCCGTCGAGCGTGGCATCGGGCAGGCCGAGAAGCTGCATCCGAATGGGCAGGAAGTGCTCGGCAACGATGTGCAGGCCGGAATCGGGCAGCAAATGATGGATATCAGCCACTCGCCCATAAAGCGAGTTTTCGACAGGAAGCATGGCCAACTGTGCCTTACCGTCACGCACAGCGGCAATCGCCTCCTCAAAGGTCGGACAGGGCAGCGGCGTCAGGTCGGGAAAGACTTGGTGACAGGCTTGGTGAGAGAACGCGCCCGGCTCGCCCTGGAACGAAATCGCGTCGCCCTCATTGATCAGCGTGGATAGCCTCGACGCGGTTTCTTGACGCATTTTCTTACCCTTCCGTTCAGGGGGCTTCATATAGACTTGCGACGGGCGATGCGAAACCGCTAAAAGCACCGCCAGATGTGAAGGGTCACTCAGGCCCTCTGTTTTTGGCCGATAAGGAATGCCTTCCATGGATGAACTTGAGATCAGCAAGATTTTCGGCGCAGGCTGCGCAGCACTGCTGGCCTTTGTCGGATTTGGACAGCTTGGATCTGCCGTCGTTTCTGTGGACCAGCTCAAGGAAGCGGCTTACGTCGTCGAAGTGGCCGAAGCGGAGACCGATGAGGACGAAGTTGTCGAGCGGATGCCGATTGGCCAGCTCATGGCGATGGCCGATGTTGCTGATGGTCCAAAGGTTTTCAAGAAGTGCAGCGCTTGCCACAAGGTCGAGGAAGGTTCTGCTAACGGCGTGGGGCCGATGCTCTATGGCGTGGTTGGTCGCGAGATCGGTGGCGTAGACGGTTATTCCTATTCGAGTGTGCTTGCCGGTATGGACGGCGTCTGGGATTTTGCTGCGCTCGATGGGTTCCTTGAAGCGCCTAAAACATGGGCAAAGGGGACCAAGATGGGCTTTGCTGGCCTATCCAAGGAAGCAGATCGCGCATCTGTGATCGCATGGCTCAATGAACAGAGCGCATCGCCATTGCCGATGCCCGCTGTCGAAGAAGATACTGAAACTGAAGCGGCTGAGGTTGAAGAGCAGGACGCTGAAGTTGAAGTCGCTGAAGTCTCTGCCCCCGAAAATGACACCGAAGTCGAACCTGCTGCCGAAGATGTGAAAGCGGCAGAGGTCGAAGCGGAGAAAACCGAAGAAGTCGCTGTTTCTGAAGAAACCGCTGAAAGCGAGCAAAAAGAAGAGGTTGCCGCCTCCGAGCCTGAAAAGGAAGCCGTGGCTGAGAGCGCTACTGAAGAGAAGGCGACCGAGGAGGTTGCTGAAGCCGAGAAGCCGAAAGCTGCTGAGGCCGAGGTAACCGAGGAGAAGGTTGCAGAGGCTAAGACCGAAGAGGTCGATGAAGCCAAGACCGAAGAGGTTGAAGAATCTAAGGAAGTCGAGGTCGCTGCCGCCAAGGTCGAGGAAGAGAAGAAACCCGCGAAAGCTGCTGCTTCTACTGCCGCTGCTGCTGCTGCAGGTAGTGGGCTGATGGCGCTGGCCGACATGGACAAGGGCGCGAAGGTCTTTCGTAAGTGCAAGGCTTGCCACAAGGTCGAAGCGGGTAAGAACGGCGTCGGTCCGAACCTTTACGGTGTTGTGGGTCGCGATATCGGTTCCGTCGATGGCTTCAAGTATTCCGAGGCGCTGAGTGGCAAAGGCGGAAAATGGGACGTCGAAGCCTTAGATGGCTTCCTTCTCAACCCGAAAAAATGGGCGCCCGGAACGAAGATGGCCTTCAGAGGCCTGCGCAAAGATGTTGATCGCGCATCTGTGATCGCATGGCTGAACGAGCAAAGCGATAACCCGCTACCTCTCGAATAATGCCTTTCGTTAATGCTTTAATCAGGCATTAACCACGATCCGTCACTGAATAAAGCCGCGCAGTTTTGCGCGGCTTTTTCTTGTTTGGACACTCGCGCCACGGTTTGGCCGGTATCTCGCCGTTCTGGTGTCGGATGCATGTCGTCGCATTGAATTCGGAACCGTTGGCACACGGAACGGGACAGGCTAAGAAGAAGCAACTTTGGAGGTACAGCGTATGAACTTCACCCGGCGACAGACGACTCAGATGCTTCTTGGCCTCGCTGGAGGGGCCGCGACGGGTATGCGCATCCCGTCCGCGCTTGCGCAGTCGGAGGGGGCTACTCGTGCCTTTGCGTCGTCGTTGGTTGGCACGCCGCGCTATGATGACGACATGGCGCATTTCGATTACGTCAACCCCGATGCCCCGAAAGGGGGGCGGGCGCGTCTTGCTGCCATCGGTACCTTCGACAGCTTTAACCCGTTCATCGTGAAGGGTAATCCGGCTTCTGGATTCAACATTTTTGGCGGTGTCATCTATGATGAGTTGATGTCCAATCCATTGGACGAAGACTCCACATCCTACGGTGCCTTGGTCGAATGGATGGAATGGCCGAAGGATTATTCCTCTGTCACGTTCAAGATACGCGACGAAGCGCGCTGGCATGATGGCGAACCGATCACGCCCGAAGATGTCGTCTATTCCTTCGAGTTAGTGACAACGATGGGCCGCCCGCTCTATCGCCTCTACTACGAAAACGTGGAGAAGGCCGAGGCGCTGCCCGGTAATTTGCTGCGCTTTACCTTCGATCAGAGTGATAATCGCGAATTGCCGCACATCATGGGGCAGGTTCCCGTGCTGCCGAAACACTGGTGGAAGGATCGCAAATTCGACGAATCCAGCCTCGAAGCGCCGCTAGGGTCTGGCCCCTATCGCGTGGGCCGGTTCGAGGCGAATACCTTTTGCGAATTCGAACGGGTCGAAGACTACTGGGGCCGCGATCTGCCGGTGCATGTGGGCCAGAACAATTTCGATATCCTGCGGTTTGAGTATTTCAAAGACCCCAACGCGGCTTTCGACGCTTTCAAGGCTGGACAGGTCGATTATCGCGCCGAAAACTCCTCGCTCAACTGGGGTACACGCTACGACTTTCCAGCGATGGAGCGTGGCGATGTGATCAAGCGTGCCGTCGAGGTCGATGGACCAAAGGCAACGCAAAGCTTTGCCTTCAACACCCGCCGCCCAATCTTTTCGGACCGCCGTGTGCGCGAAGCGATTGGCATGGCCTTCGATTTCGAGTGGATCAACAAGGCAATCTTCTTCGATTCCTACGCACGTCCGACCAGCTATTTCCAAGGTACTGAAGACCTGATGGCAAGCGGGCTGCCAGAGGGGCAGGAATTGGCGATTCTTGAGGAATATCGCGATGACCTTCCCGCCGAAGTTTTCGAGCAGCCTTTCGAGCTGCCCAAGAGCGACGGAACAGGTCGCCCTGACCGCCGTGCTTTGCGCAAGGCAAAGAAACTGCTGGCTGATGCGGGCTGGACGGTGAAGCAAGGCAAGCTGGTCGATGAGAAGGGTGCGCCGTTTCAATTCGAATTCCTGATCGGTTCGGGCGCGCAGGAGCGTGTCGTCGCGCCGTTCATCAAGAATCTCGAACGCCTTGGCATCGATGCCACCATTCGGTTGGTCGATGCCTCTCAATACTCCAGCCGTTACCGCGAATTCAATTTCGATATGGTCGTCGGAAACGTCCGCAATTCCGCCTCTCCGGGTAACGAGCAGCGCGATTATTGGGGCAGTGCCGTCGCTGACAGTGCTGCTGGGCGCAACATCAATGGTGTGAAAGATCCGGTTGTCGATGCGTTGATCGAGCGGATCGTCTTTGCCGAAAATCGTGAAGAACTGGCCGCTGCGACCCGCGCGATGGATCGTGTGCTGCTTTGGGGCCACTACAATATCCTGCAGCTCTATACCCCGACCGAGCGTATCGCATGGTGGAAAGGTGAGGTGACGCCGCCCGATCCGCTGCCCTCGCACGCGGTTGGCTTCCCGACCGTCTGGTGGGACCCGGAGGCGGAAGCATGAGGCGTCTTCTTGCCGGGGCGCTTGCCCTTGGTCTCGCATTCAGCAGCGTACCAGCGCACGCCGATGCCGTGCAGACAAGTCACGGTTTGTCTGCATTCGGCGATTTGAAATACGCTCCAGACTTCGAGCATTTCGATTATGTGAACCCGGATGCTCCGAAGGGCGGTAGCCTGACCACCGTAAGCACGTCTGCGGCGGGCACCTTCGACAGTCTCAATGGCTATATCGTCAAGGGTGACTCGGCGGCGGGGGTTTCCGGTAGCGAGAATCTGATCTTTGACAGCCTGATGGTGCGCGCCGCTGACGAACCCGATGCCGTCTACGGGTTGGTCGCCAAGCACGCTGAGTATATCCCCGGCCAGTGGATCACGTTCCAGATGCGTGAGGAGGCGGCGTTCTCCGATGGCTCGCCCGTCACGGCGGAGGACGTCAAGGCGACCTTCGATTTGCTGAAAACCAAGGGTCACCCCGGTCTGCGCCTTGCTATGCGCGATGTAGCAAGCGCGGAGGTGCTGGGGCCGCATCGGGTGAAATACACCTTCAAAGAAGGTGCGCCTGCACGCCTTTTGCCCATGCTGGTGGCAGGACTGCCGATCTTCTCGAAGGCCTATTACGAAGCGAATGATTTTGAGGAAAGTTCGCTCGACCCGCCCCTCGGTTCCGGCCCCTACAAGGTCGGAAAGATCGTGCGCGACCGTTCGATCACCTATGAACGGCGCGAGGATTACTGGGCCAAGGACTTACCCGTGAACCGGGGTCGTTGGAACTTCGACACGATCCGTTTCGAGTATTTCAAGGGCCACGGTCCGGCACTCGAAGCGTTGATGGCTGGCGAGATCGATCTTCGCGAGGAGTTTTCATCCAAGTTCTGGGCAACGCAATACGAAACCCCCGCCGTAAAGGACGGTCGTATCGTTCGCGCGACGATCGAGGATGGCCGCCCCGCCGGGACGCAGGGCTACTGGATCAACACGCGCCGCGAGACATTCACCGACCCGCGCGTGCGCGAGGCAATCGGGCTGGCTTTCGACTTCGAATGGTCGAATAAGGCGCTGTTCTACGGGCTGTATACCCGCACCAACAGCTTCTTTGAGAATGCGCCGTTCGAGGCATCGGGCAAGCCAACCAAGGACGAATTCGACCTGCTCGAACCCTTCGGTGATCAGGTGCCTCAAACCGTTTTTGTCGATGTCTATGAGCCGCCCGTGACCGATGGATCGGGCCGCGCGCGCCGCAATATCCGCCGGGCGCAGGGCTTGCTCGACGATGCGGGCTGGAAGCTGGTCGACGGCAAGCGTGTGAATGCCGATGGCGAGCCGCTGGAGATCGAGTTTCTCGACGACAGCCCGGCCTTCGCCCGGATTACCAATCCCTATATTCAGAACCTCAAACGTCTCGGCATCGATGCGAGCCTGCGGCAAGTGGATCGTCCGCAATACCAGCGGCGCGTGAAGGCGTTCGATTACGATATCATCGTCTCGCGACTGACCTTCTCGATGACCCCCGGCCCGTCGCTCTATACCTATTTCAGCAGCGAAGCGGCGGACGATTCCGGCAGTTCCAATCTCTCCGGTATCAAAGATCCTGTCATCGACGCCCTTCTCGAAAAGGCGCAGGAGGCGGAAAATCGTGACGAGCTTTACGTCACGCTCCGCGTTATCGACCGCATCCTGCGGGACCGTCATTACTGGGTGCCGCAATGGTCAAAGGCCAGCCACACGCTAGCCTATTGGGATCGGTTCGGGATGCCCGAAACCAAGCCAAAGCTGTCGCGCGGCGTACTCGATACGTGGTGGTCCCTCGCCGATACAAAGGCCGATTGATCCATGGGCGCGTATATCCTCCGCCGTCTGTTGCTCATCATCCCCACGCTTTTGGGGATCATGTTCCTGAACTTCGCGATCATTCAATTCGCACCGGGTGGTCCGGTCGAACAGCAGATTGCAGAACTGACGGGCGTAGGCAGTAATGCGACCGACCGTTTCACCGGCGGTGGGGCCGAAACATCGACAGGGGGCGAGGGGTCCAGTTATCGCGGCGCGCAAGGTCTTGACCCTGAATTCGTCGCCGAACTGGAAGCGCAATTCGGCTTTGTCGAACTGATCTGCGAGCCGGGTTACGATGGCCCGCGTAAAGTTTCCGCTCAGGAATGTCGCGTCAACCTCATCTGTGAGCCGGGTTATACGGGCGAGCGCACCGCATCGGTCGCTGAATGCGAGCCGGTGCGCATCGCGTGGTACAAACGCTTCGGCAATATGGTGTCGGATTATATCCGTTTCGATTTCGGTGAGAGTTATTTTCGCTCCATTTCGGTCATCGATCTGATCCTCGAAAAGATGCCAGTTTCCATCTCCCTCGGTCTGTGGACGACGCTGATCGCCTATCTCATCTCGATCCCGATGGGTGTGCAGAAGGCTGTGCGCGATGGCTCGCGCTTCGATACGTGGACGTCAGCCGTGGTCATCATCGGCTACGCTATCCCCGCCTTCTTGTTTGCGGTGATGTTGCGTGTCTTCTTCGCGGGCGGATCGTTCCTTCAGATATTTCCGCTACGGGGGCTGGAATCCGAGGAATGGTCAGGCATGGCCTTCTTGGAAAAGGCCAGTCAACTCGCATGGTGGGGTGATTATTTCTGGCACTTGGTCCTGCCCGTCGCCGCGATGGTCATCGGCAGTTTCGCGACCATGACGCTGTTGACGAAGAACTCTTTCCTCGATGAAATCCGCAAGCAGTACGTCTTGACCGCACGAGCAAAGGGCCTTTCGGAGAACGGCGTCCTGTTCGGCCATGTCTTCCGCAATGCGATGTTGATCATCGTGGCGGGTTTTCCGGCGGCCTTCGTCAGCGTGTTCTTCACCGGCTCCCTGTTGATCGAGACGATCTTCAGCCTCGACGGCCTGGGCCTCTTGGCCTTCAACGCCATCGTCGAGCGGGATTATCCTGTGGTCTTCGGCACGCTCTACATGTTCTCGCTGATCGGCCTGCTGCTCAATCTTGTGTCCGACTTGATCTACGTCTGGATCGACCCGCGCATCGACTTCGAATCGAGGGGAGGCTAGCCATGTTCAACCTCGACCCCATCCAGCGGCGGCGGCTTGAAAATTTCAAATCCAATAAGCGCGCCTTCTGGTCCCTCTGGATTTTCCTCGGTCTCTTCGCGATATCGCTCTGCGCCGATCTGATCGCGAACGATAAGCCGTTGCTGATCCGCTATAAGGGCGAGTTGTACGCGCCGATCTTCCAGTTCTACCCGGAGACGACCTTCGGCGGGGATTTCGAGACGGAAGCCGACTATACGGACCCCTTCATCCACGAACTGATCCGCGAGGAGGGTGACGGCTGGATGATTTGGCCGCTGATTCCCTATAGTTACGACACCATTGTCTACGAGGCGCAGCCCTCGCCATCCCCCCCCGGCACGCGCAACTGGCTGGGCACGGACGACCAAGCGCGGGACGTGACAGCCCGGCTAATCCACGGGTTTCGCACATCGGTCAGCTTCGGGCTGATCCTTACCTTCCTGTCCAGCATCATCGGCATCGCAGCGGGGGCCGTGCAGGGGTATTTCGGCGGCTGGACCGACCTGATCTTCCAGCGCGTGATCGAGGTGTGGAGCGCGACGCCGCTGCTCTATGTCGTGCTCATCATCGCCTCGATCATCGCGCCGTCCTTCTGGATGCTCCTCGGCATCCTGCTGGCACTGACATGGACGTCGCTGGTGGGCGTGGTGCGCGCCGAATTCTTGCGCGCCCGTAATTTTGAATACGTGCAGGCGGCCCGCGCGCTCGGCGTCTCGAACGCCAAGATCATGTTCCGCCACCTGCTGCCGAACGCGATGGTCGCCACGCTGACCATGCTGCCCTTCGTGCTGACAGGGGCGATATCGTCACTGGCGATGCTCGACTTCCTCGGCTTCGGCCTGCCCCCCGGCTCGGCTTCGCTGGGCGAATTGACGTTGCAGGGCCAGAATAATCTTCAGGCTCCGTGGCTCGGCATTACCGGCTTCCTCGCCTTCGCGATCATGTTGTCGCTGCTCGTCTTCATCTTCGAGGGTATCCGCGATGCCTTCGATCCCCGAAAGACATTTCGATGACCGATACCCCGATGAATGACGATACCCAGCCGCTGCTCCAGATCGATGGCCTGAATATCGGTTTCCGCAGCCGTGAAGGCTTGTCCCCCGCCGTGCGCGATGTCTCGTTGCATGTCGAAAAGGGCGAGACGGTCGCACTTGTCGGCGAATCCGGTTCTGGCAAATCCGTCACCGCCCTCTCGATCCTCCAGCTTCTCGCCGATTCGGCGGAGACGACCGGCTCGATCCGCTATCGGGGCCGAGAACTGATCAATGCGGATGCGAAGACGATGCGCGATGTGCGTGGCGACGATATCTCGATGATATTCCAAGAGCCGATGACGGCTCTTAACCCGCTCCACAATATCGAACGCCAGATCGCAGAAAGCCTCAAATTGCATCGCGGCATCAAGGGCAAGGCGGCCCGCGCCCGCGTCCTCGAACTCATGGACAAGGTCGGCATCCGCGACCCCGAATCCCGCCTTGGTGCCTATCCACACCAGCTTTCGGGCGGTCAACGTCAGCGCGTGATGATCGCGATGGCCCTCGCCAACGAACCCGACCTGCTGATCGCCGATGAGCCGACGACCGCCCTCGACGTCACGGTGCAGGCGCAAATCCTCACGCTGCTCGATGAATTGAAGGCCGATTTTGGCATGGGGATGCTGTTCATCACCCATGACCTAGGGATCGTGCGAAAATTCGCCAACCGCACCTGTGTCATGCAGGGTGGCGAGATCGTCGAATCCGGCCCGACATGGAAAATCTTCGCCTCGCCAGAGCATCCCTATACCAAACGTCTGCTGAGTGCCGAGCCAACGGGTACGCCGGACCCAATCCCCCAGCCCGACGCGGCCCCCATCGTGACGGGCGAGAACGTCAAGGTCTGGTTCCCCATCCGCGAGGGCCTTCTGCGCAAGACGGTCGCCCATGTGAAAGCTGTGGATGATATCAGCCTCTCCATCCGCCCCGGCGAGACGGTGGGAGTGGTCGGCGAATCCGGTTCCGGCAAGACCACCCTTGGCCTCGCCTTGCTGCGCCTGATCCAGTCGCAGGGTCGGATCGTCTTCATGAGTAAGGAGATACAGGGCCTCAACCAGCGCCAGTTACGCCCCTTCCGCCGCGACATGCAGGTGGTCTTCCAAGACCCCTACGGCTCGCTCAGTCCGCGCATGTCCGTTGCGCAGATCATCGACGAGGGCCTGCGCGTCCATAAGATCGGTGATAGGGAGGGAGATCGTCGTGCGGTCATCGCGGCGGCACTGGAGGAGGTGGGGCTGCAAGCGGATATGATGGATCGCTATCCGCACGAGTTTTCCGGTGGTCAGCGGCAGCGCATCTCCATCGCCCGTGCGATGGCGCTCAAGCCCGATCTCGTCGTGCTGGACGAGCCGACATCCGCGCTCGACATGTCGGTTCAGGTGCAGATCGTCGATCTACTGCGCGACCTGCAACGCCGCTACAACCTCGCCTATATGTTCATAAGCCACGACCTGAAGGTCGTCCGCGCGATGGCGCACCGCGTGATCGTGATGCGCCAAGGTGTGGTGGTGGAGGAGGGTGAGGGCGACCAAGTCTTCGATAATCCGCAAACCGATTACGCCCGTACCCTCATGTCCGCCGCATTCCGCATCGAAGCGGAAAGCGCGTAAGGCTCTTGTTCAGAGCGAATTGCTCAGAGGAGTTGTGCCGTCAGTGCGTCGAATAGCGGGCTGTTGCGAAAGGTCAGCAACGCACCGATCGAGATTGCGATGCCGTAGGGGCAGCGGAGCTGCTGCGTCGCGGCGAGCTTTGAGAGCGGTTCCCATTTGACCGTAATTGAGGGAAATTTTCGCGTAAATGCCCGTGCATAGCAGATGCCGAGGCATAGCGCCCCGCCGACCAAGGAAATGATGACCAGGGTCGTCAGAAACGCGGGCCAGCCGAACCAAAGCGCAATGGCGGTCAGCAGTTTCGTATCCCCGGCACCGAGAATGAAGATGCCGAACCGATCATGGATCCAGAAAAGGCCGAAACCAACGGCTAGCACACCCGCAGCCGTCATCGCATGTCCGGATAGCTGTGCCAGCGGCATCCCGATGATGATTGCGGCGATCCCGAAGCCGCCGATGAGCGCGGCGGACAGTCCGTTCGGGATTTTGAAACGACGTGCGTCATGCAGTGCGGCGGCGATCAGGCAGAACGGGAAGAGGATCAGCGGAACGGCGGCAATCATTCTGAAAGCTCCCTTAAAGCATTTCTCAGCCATGCCGGAACGGCGTGGCATCGCAAAAATGCGAAAAGACAAAGAACTAGAGGGTTTGGAACGATCAACGTTCGCGTAGAAGGCTCTAGATAGCGGTCCTGAACGTGAAAAGCAGGTCGCGGCGGGCGCCGCGACCTGCAAAACATGCGGCGATAGCGATCAGGCCACCGCCCAACCGATTATGGGTTGTTGTTGGCGGCGAGTTCGCCGGAGACCGACTCGAAGGTCTCGTTCAGCTCGTCACGGACACCACCGACTGCTGCGATGATTGCGACCGACAGGATTGCTGCGATCAGGCCGTACTCGATTGCCGTGGCGCCGTCTTCTTCTTTGGCGAAGCGTGCGAAAAGCTTGGTCATGTGTCTCTCCATTTTTTGAACCCCGCCTTATTGGCTGGGCATGGAGATAAACTACCCTCGACGCTTTAAGAAACCGCTGAGAAAGATACTTAATATCCGTTTATATCATTGATACTGCGTATGTTTTTAGAGTTATTCTACCTGTGGTGTTTTCCATTTCTTTACCCGCGCGAGTCCCGTGCGATCACCCGGTTCGGCGGAAAGACGAGTCGCGCTATGGTGCCGAGGCCCTTTTCGCTGGTCAGTTCAAACCGGGCGCGGTTGGCCTCGATGAACCCTTTTGCCAGCGGCAAGCCCATTCCTGCGCCGCCGAAATCCTGATGGCTACCTGACATCTGGCCAAAGGGCGTTAGCGCGATGTCGAGTTCCTCGCCGGTCATCCCGTCGCCATTATCGATCACTTCCAATTCCACCGCACCGGAGGCGCGCTGTACGGCGGAAATGCGAACCCAGCCCCCGCTGGTCGTAAATTTCACCGCATTGCCGATGATATTCGTCAGCGCCTGTCGCATCGTATGCAAGTCGGCGATGACGGCTGGCAAACTCGGCTCCAGCGATAAGGTCAGTTCCACATCGCGCTTCTTGGCCGCGAATTCGACCTCCCGCGCGATCACTCGCACGAGATTGCCCAGATCTATCGGGGCTGAATCAAGCGATAGCGCATCCCCCTCGATCCGTCGCAGGTCGAGAAGGTCTTGCAGTAGCCGCAGCATGTAAGTGCCGCTCTCGTTGATATCATGCAGATACCCAACGTATGTCTCGCTCGTAATCGGCGAGGGATCATCAAGCATCAGTTGCGTAAAGCCCATGATGGCGTTCAGCGGTGTGCGCAGTTCGTGGCTGGCGCGGGCGACGGCCTCCTTGCTCTCGAAGACGCCCGGTTGCCCGCTTGGGCCTGCCTCCTCGCGCAGCGTGATAACGCGCTGGTTGCGGTTGAAGCGGTCCTTGGGGCTGATCCCCACGGTCAGCTTTTTGCCCGTTTCGCTCCTCGCCACGGTAAAGGCGTCGTTGCGGCTCTCTTCTTCGAAGACCTGCTCGAAGACGCTCGCCCCCGCCACATCGAACGCCTTAGCCAGCCGCTGACCGTCTTGCGCCTCGTCGCCCAGCAGCGTGCGTGCTGTCTCGCTGATATCCACGATCTGACCTTGGGAATCGAGGATAACGACGCCGACACCGATTGCTGACAGCGCCGCATCGCGCTCGTTCTGGTCCCGCTGCACGGCGAGGGCAGCGCGGCGGCCATCGGTGACATCGGTAATCGTCGCGATCCAAGCGCCGGCCCCCCGCCAGCCGCCCTTTCGGATTTGCAGCTTCACCCAGCGAACTGCCCCGTCTTGACCCTGCACGGCCAGTTCAAGCGTGGCCAAATCCGTCCGCCCATCCCGGATTTCCAGCAACGCATCGCTGATCCGCTTGCGATCACGCGGGAATAAGCGCCCTAGCTGCGGCATCCCTGAATCAACCGAAACCCCCAGAAGGCGCTTGGCCATATCGCTCAGGTAGAGCGGTTTGAGCGCGTCGTCATAGACCGCGACCCCGGCCTGCACCGAGGAGAGCAGCGCAGCCTCCGCATCACCCTCCATCGCCGCCGAGAGGCGCTGCGCCTCTTCTCGCTCGCCGGTATCCGAAAACACCGTCAGGGCGGCCAGCGAGCCGGTTACCGGGTCCAGCATCCGTCGCATCGTTACCCGGTGGCGGCGCGGCCCGACGCGGGTGTTCAACATCGTCGTCTGGCTGAACGAGCCGGATATCAGCAGCGCGCGCAGGGCGTCGCGGGCGGGTTTGCGCGCGCCATATCGCTGCGCCAGCCCCGTCAGCCCCTGCGTCCCAAAGATGAAATCGGCGGCGGTATTCTGCACCAGCAGACTGCCATCCTCCGCGAACAGGGCCGTCGCCTGCGGTGCGGTGTCGAAGATATCCCGCATCCGGTCCGGGGCGCGCGCTTCGCCGGTGGGCAGAGCGACCGCTTCGATCCGCAGTCCCATCCGACCGTCGGACAGCGCGAATGTCGCTGCGTTCGCCTCCACCCGTCGCGGTTTTCCACCGGGAGTCAGCACCAATCGGGCGCGCACGGGGCCGCTATCGTCGGCCACGGCGGCATGCAAAAGCTGCGCGAATTGCACCGTGGCGGGGTCGGCGGGCGAGAAATCGCGCTCGATCAGATCGTACAGGGTCGCTTCACCCCAAAAATGCAGCGCCGCATCGTTCGCCCAGACAATCCGGCGGCGATCATGGTCCCAGACCCAAACGCTCGCCTCAGATTGGGACGGAAGCTCGTGATTTTTTTGTGCAGCAGCCATGCGAAGTCGTTCCGATCCGGGAAAGGTGTGGGTTCCGGACCAAAACTTTGCATTCGCTGTGCCATCTAGGATCACATAAGGTTAACGCTTGGCTTTTACCGAGCGCGCAACGGCGGCGCAGCTCCGTATCTCGTCGGCGATCTCCTCGGCCTCTTCGGGCGTGAAGTCCATCGGGATCTCGGTTCCCCCCGACACGATGAAAAGGCGCACCGCACCGAGCGATGTCGGCCCGATCTGTAGGTCCGCGCTGGTGTCGGATTCGCTGTTGATCCCCATGATCGTCGTCCTTGGCTGATTATCTGCGCCCATGATAGCGGGGCGGGGCGCGACACGAAAGACCGCTCTGCACGGCGAAGACGCTCTTGCAATCCCCGCGTCGTTTGCGTAACAGAACGGCGTGTGCCGACTTAGCTCAGTTGGTTAGAGCGCCAGAATGTGGATCTGGAGGTCCCCTGTTCGATTCAGGGAGTCGGTACCATTTTTTCCTTCCATACCTGCCGGGTGGTGCGGCGAAATTCTGGGTAACGGCTCAGTTTGACTTTTCATGTCCTCCCGCGACTTGAAATCAAGCCGACTTCAGATACCGCACCGATTCATCCCGCTCCATCAGGTACAGCAGCACCCGCAATGCCTGCCCGCGTTCCGTCGCCAAGTCTTCGTCCCGGTTCAGGATCAGCCGCGCATCGTCGCGGGCCACTTCCATCAGGTCGCCATGCACCTCCAGATCGGCCAGCCGCATCCGGGGCAACCCGGCCTGCTTGACCCCCAGCAGATCGCCTGCCCCGCGCAGCCGCAGGTCTTCCTCCGCGATGCGGAACCCGTCCTCTGTCTCGCGCAGCACGCCCAGCCGCTCCCGCGCCGTATCGCCCAGTGGCCCCTGATACAGCAAGACACAGGACGACCGCGCCGCCCCCCGCCCGACCCGTCCGCGCAACTGATGCAACTGTGCCAGCCCAAAGCGTTCGGCGTGCTCGATCACCATGATCGTCGCTTCGGGCACATCGACCCCGACCTCGACAACGGTGGTTGCCACCAGCACCTGCGCCGCCCCGGTGCGGAACGCTTCCATCGACGCATCCTTCTCGCCCGGCGCCTGTCTTCCATGGGCCATGACCACCCGATCCTCGCCGAAGGCATGGCGCAGCACCCGCGTTCGGTCCTCGGCGGCGGCCACATCCAGCGTGTCGCTTTCCTCGACCAGCGGACAAATCCAGTAGGCGCGCGCTCCCTTGTCCAAGGCTTTGCGCAGATTCTCGATGATGTCGTCATAGCGCGACAGCGACACCATCCGCGTGTCGATGGGCTGGCGTCCCGGTGGCTTCTCGTCCAGCACCGATACATCCATGTCGCCATAACTGGCCAGCGCCAGCGTGCGCGGAATCGGCGTGGCGCTCATCACGAGGATATCGGCCCCGCGCCCCTTATCGGCCAGCTCGTTCCGCTGGTCCACGCCGAAGCGGTGCTGCTCGTCCACCACCGCCATGCGTAGGTCCCTGAACTCGACCGTCTTCTGGAACAGGGCATGGGTGCCGACCACCACGTCGATCTCCCCCGATGCCAGCGCCGCCAGCGTCTCGCGCTTCGTCGCCGCCTTGTCCTTGCCTGTCAATATCGCCAGCCTGACCCCTGCGGCCTCGGCCAGCCGCCCCAGCCCCGCATGGTGCTGCCGCGCCAGAATCTCCGTCGGGGCCATCAGCGCCGCCTGGCCGCCCGCCTCCACCGCGATCAGCATCGCCATGAACGCCACCAGCGTCTTGCCTGCCCCCACATCTCCTTGCAGCAGCCGCAGCATCCGCTCCGGCGTTTCCATGTCCTTTGCGATCACCGCAATCGCCCGCTCCTGCGCCCCCGTTAGGGCAAAGGGCAGGCTGTCCAGCACCCGCTTGCGCAGCCGCCCGTCGCCGACCGAGACGCGCCCCTTGGATCGCTTGCGCTTGGCCCGGATCAATGCCAGCGCCAGTTGGTGCGACAGCAACTCGTCATAGGCCAGTCGCTCCCGCCCCGGATCATCCGCTTCCAGCGTCATCGGCCCGTCCGGCGCGTGCAGCGCCGCCACCGCCGCATTCCACGGCGGCCACCCCTTCTTGGCCAGCCACGCCGCATCCTGCCATTCCGGCAATTTTGGCACCGTCCCCAGCGCCGCCCGCACCGCCTTAGCGATCACTTTCTGCCCCAGCCCCGCCGTCGCCGGATAAATCGGCGCGAACCCGTCCGGCGCATCCTCGGTCGCGGGGTCGAACACCTCCGGGTGTGGCATCTGCGCGATGCCATCGTAATGCTCGATCTTCCCGCATAGATACCGCGCCTCGCCCACCGGCAGGATGCGATTCAGCCATTCGGGCGTGGGCCGAAAGAACACGAGCATGAAGTCCAGCGTTCCGTCATTCACCGTTATCCGATAGGGCGCACCGGGCCGCCGGGGCGGATGATGCGAGACGACCGACGCCTTCACACACAGCATCGTCCCTTCGAGGATTCCCTGCACCGACGGCTGCACCCGCCGATCCACCACCCCCGTCGGCGGCAGGAACACCGCATCCCCCACCTTGGTGACGCCCAGCTTCTCGAACAAAGGCGCAGTCTTAGGCCCCACCCCCGGCAGGGTCGTGGCATCGGCGAACAGGGGGAAGAGGATTTCGGGTCGCATGAAAGGGATTTAGGGCGAAGTCGCGCGAGACGAAACCCCAATCCCGCCGTCATTTCCCTCGAATGCGGGAATCCACGGTTCCGTGAGCGCAGGCTTGGCTAAAGAGAATTGCGTTTTACGTGAACCACGGAGCATCGGCATTCACATACGTCTTGATGCGAATGCCGATCCGGGTGAAACGCAAATCGCTCTGGATTTTCTAACTCTGTCCCGCACGCAGATGCGCGACCTTTCAGAGTAGTGTACTGACCATCGAGGCCCCGCATCTCCGTGCGGGGCAGAGTAGAGTGCCTAACACTCCGGATTGAACGTGATATCCAGCGGTCTCACGCGCACCGTTCGGCCCTCGCCCTGCGCCACCGTCTGGGGGTCGCCGACGGAATAGCTGTAGCACCGTGATACAGCCTGCGGCAAAGCGATCCCGGCCAGCCCCTCGATCCGCGCGCCCATTTCGGGGCCTGAGATCGTGCGTTCCTTACCCACGAATGGGGCCGATAGCCGGGTCAGCGCATCCGCCGCCGCCGCCGGGGAATCCAGCGTATGCGCGGGCACCAGCAGCGACACCCCCACCGGCACCACGTGCCCATCCGCCAGCGTGCCGCCCGCCGCGCGGGTATGCGCAGCCAAGGCTTCGGGAAAGGCCAGATTTGCCGAGGCCACGAAATCGGGAAAGGCGAGGGGGGGCGCGTCGGGCGTTGGCACCGGCTTGAACGCCAGCCATAGCCCCGCTGCCACGGCCACCGCCGCCACTGCGGCCAGCACCTTCGGCATGGGCGAGCTGCCCCGCCGCTTCCACCGCGCATCCCGCGACATCGCCGCCCGTGCGCGCCGGTCGGCGATTACGCGGGGTCGCCGCACGAATTTCGAAGGTCCGAAGAACGAGAACCGGCGATCGGCGGTTTTAGGCATCGTCATGGGCTGTCCTCCGTATTCCAACGGATCAGCCGCCCCCAGCCATCCGCAACCACTCGTCTTCGGTCAATACTGCAACACCCAGAGCCTCCGCCTTCTTCAGCTTCGACCCCGCCGCTGCGCCAGCGACCACGTAATCGGTCTTGGCTGATACGGACCCTGCAACCTTCGCGCCAAGGCTCTCGGCTTTCGCTTTGGCCTCCGCCCGGCTCGTCTGTTCCAGCGTCCCCGTGAACACCACCGTCTTGCCGGAGAA
>CALJIU010000250.1 GCA_937974055.1 uncultured Neomegalonema sp.
GCCAGCATGATGGCGCTGCCGATGGTGGGGTGTCCGGCGAAGGGCAGTTCGTGGGTGGGGGTGAAGATGCGGACCTTTGCCGTGTGGGCAGGGTCGTCCGGGGTCTGGATGAAGATCGTTTCGGAGAGGTTGAACTCGCCCGCGATAGTCTGCATCGCCGTATCGGACAGGTCATCCGCGCCCATGACGATGGCGAGGGGGTTGCCGCTGTAGCGGGCCTCGGTGAAGACGTCATAGGTGCGGAAGGGGAGCATTTCGTAGCCTTTGGTTCATCCCGTCCCGGCTCAAGACCGGGGCGGGTTGGTTTCTTAGGCGACGCCCTGTCCACCCGCTTGCTGTTCTTCTGGCTGGGTGGTCAGGCGGATGGTCGCGGGGCCGAAGGGGGTTTCGATGGTGATCTCGGTGTCGCCGCTTTCGGGGGTTGCGCCGGATTCGATGATGGCGTTCTGCACGGCCTGCGAGCCTTCTTCGGATTGCAGGAACATCATTACGAATTGCTGGCGCTGGCGCTCGAAAATCTCGTCGATCCGCATCAGGCGTTGCGTCACGGCCCCGCGCAGGCGGGTGAGGAGGTTGTCGAAGAGGGCGAAGCTTTCGGTCTTGTACTCGTTCAGCGGGTCTTTCTGCGCGTAGCCGCGCAGACCGACGACTTGGCGAAGCTGTTCGAGTTGCAGGAGGTGCGAGCGCCATTCGTCGTCGATGGCGCGCAGGATCAGTTCTTTCTCGGCGGCGCGCATCCGGTCTTCGCCGATGGCCTCGGTCTTCTCCTTCGCAACGCGATCGGATTCGTCGTAGAGCCATTCGCGGATTTCGTCATCGGCCACACCTTCGCGCTCGGCCTGCTCCTCGACGGGCAGACGCTCGCCGAAGGTGTTGGCCAATTCGTTCGATAGGCCCTGCACGTCCCATTGTTCGGCGTAGGAACGGGGGGGGATGTGGGTGGCGACGAGATCGTCGATCATCTGGTGGCGCATGTCCTGCGCCGTCTCGGCGACGTTTTCGGCTTCCATGATCTCGCGGCGCTGCTCGAAGATCGCCTTGCGCTGGTCGTTCATCACGTCGTCGTATTTGAGGACGTTCTTGCGGATGTCGAAGTTGCGCGCCTCGACCTTGCCCTGGGCGCGTTCGATGGCCTTGTTCACCCATGGGTGAATGATGGATTCGCCCTCTTGCAGACCAAGGGTGCGCAGCATCTTGTCCATGCGTTCGGAGCCGAAGATGCGCATCAGGTCGTCTTCGAGCGACAGGTAGAATTTCGAGCGGCCCGGATCGCCCTGACGGCCCGACCGACCGCGAAGCTGGTTGTCGATGCGGCGGCTTTCGTGGCGTTCGGTGCCGACGATGTAGAGGCCACCGGCGGTCATGGCGCGCTGGCGCAGCCCCTCGACCTGCGTGCGGATTTCCGCCTCGCGGGCGGTGCGTTCGCTGCCTTCGGGCATGTCGCCAAGCTCGTGCTCGATGCGCATTTCGGCATTGCCGCCGAGTTTGATGTCGGTACCGCGACCGGCCATGTTCGTGGCGATGGTGATGGCACCGGGAACACCGGCCTGCGCGACGATCTGGGCTTCCTGCTCGTGGTAGCGGGCATTGAGAACGGCGAAGACCTTTTCCTGCGGCGTGCCGCTGTCGCCGTCATAGAGCGGCTTGAACACGTCGGGGTCGGAATAGTCCTTGATGCGGTAGCCACGCTCGATCAAGACCGCCGCGAGCATCTCGGATTTCTCGATGGAGGTCGTGCCGACGAGGGTGGGCTGGCCGTTGGTGCGGGCGATTTCGATCTCGTCGATGATGGCTTCGTATTTCTCGCGGGTCGTGCGGTAGACCTCGTCGTCTTCGTCGATGCGGGAAATCGGGATGTTGGTCGGGATCGCCACGACGTCGAGACCGTAGATTTCCATGAATTCATCGGCCTCGGTCAGCGCCGTGCCGGTCATGCCGGACAGCTTTTCGTAGAGGCGGAAGAAGTTCTGATAGGTGATCGAGGCGAGGGTCTGGTTTTCCGGCTGGATCGCCACGCCTTCTTTCGCCTCGATGGCCTGATGCAGACCTTCGGAGAGGCGGCGACCGTCCATTGCGCGGCCCGTGAATTCGTCGATCAGCATGACGGCTTCGTTCTGGACCATGTAGTCGCGGTCCTTCAGGAACAGCTTGTGCGCGCGCAGACCCTGATTGATGTGGTGGACGACCGAGACGTTGACGGGATCGTAGAGCGAGGAGCCTTCGGGCAGGATGCCCGCTTCGGCGACCAGCGCCTCGATGGCCTCGTTACCCTCCTCTGTCAGCGTGGCGGAGCGCATCTTTTCATCGACTTCGTAATGCTCGTCCGTCAGCTTTGGGATGATCTGGTCGATGGCCATGTAGAGGGCGCTCGAATCCTCCGCCGGGCCGGAGATGATGAGGGGGGTGCGGGCCTCGTCGACGAGGATCGAGTCCACCTCGTCCACAATCGCGTAATTGTGACCGCGCTGAACCATCTGATCGACGGAATACTTCATGTTGTCGCGCAGGTAGTCGAAGCCCATCTCGTTATTCGTGCCGTAGGTGATGTCGGCGGCATAGGCGGCGCGGCGGTCCTCGTCGGACATACCGCCCAAGATCGAGGCGACGGTCATGCCAAGCTGCCGGTATACCGGAGACATCCATTCGGCGTCGCGCTTGGCGAGGTAGTCGTTGACCGTGACGACATGTACGCCCTTGCCGGTGAGGGCATTGAGATAGGCGGGCAGGGTGGCCACGAGCGTCTTGCCTTCGCCGGTCTTCATCTCGGCGATCTGACCGCTATGCAGGATGTAGCCGCCCAAAAGCTGAACATCGAAGGGGCGCAGGCCGATGGCGCGTTTGGCGGCCTCGCGCACGGCGGCAAAGGCTTCGGGCATCAGGGAATCGAGCGTCTCGCCCTCCGCAACGCGCTTGCGGAATTCGTCGGTCTTGCCGCGCAATTCCTCGTCGGACAGGGGGGTGAAATCCCCCTCCAGCGCGTTGGCCCCCAGCGCGACCTTCATCGCAGCCTTGACCTTGCGGTCGTTGGAGGAACCGAAGACCTTCTTCGCGATCGTGCCCAAGCCAAGCATCAGGAACAGCCTTTCAGCGGTCGGGCTACGGCCCTCCGCGCGATTGCAATACGGGTCGCGCCGGACCGTCCGGTCGCGAAATTGTGCGTCACTCGCTCCAATCTACTGCAATGAGGGCGAAAAGATGCCTTGTTTTACCAGCAGATCAGGGCTGCCGGACACTTAAGCAGGGGTCGGGGGTATGTCAATGTCGCCCACTTCGCACTAGCTTGCCGGAGACACGTAAACAGTGATTCGAGGACGATCCATGAAATACAGTCTGACGGGGGCCATTGCCCTAGCGTTCGCCTTTGCCATGCCAATGACTGCGGGGGCGCAGGAAGTATCCGAAGCGGACATGAAGGCCGCGTTGGAAAAGTATGACGGCTCGGAAACGCTGGCCACCGTCGGGGACCAGAAGGTCACGCTGGCCGATGCCGCGATGATCTACACCACGCTGCCCCCCGAAGTGGGGCGGGTGCCTGCCGATCAGTTGATGGACGGAATCACCGATCAATTGATCAGCGAGACGGCGCTGTTCGAAAAGGCGCTGGAAGAGGGCATGGACGATTCCAAGGAGATGAAGAACCGCCTTGCGGCCATCCGTCGCTCTGCCCTCGCCGAAGCGTATCTGACGCAGCAGTTGGAAGCGCGGGTCACCGAGGAAAGCCTGCGCAAGCAGTATGACGAGATGACCGCCGGGTTCGAGGGCGAGAAGGAAGTGAACGCGCGGCATATTTTGGTCGAGACCGAGAAGGAAGCGCAGGAAATCGTCAAGGAGATCAAGGATGGGGCCGATTTCGCCAAGCTGGCGGCGGAGAAATCCACCGGCCCGTCCGGCCCGAATGGCGGTAGCCTCGGATGGTTTGCCAAGGACGCGATGGTCGCGCCCTTCGCCGAAGCGGCCTTTACGCTGAAGAAGGGGGCGGTTTCCGCGCCGGTCCAGACTCAGTTCGGCTGGCACGTCATCAAGGTCGAGGACACCCGCACCCAGTCGCCGCCCCCCTTCGAGGCGATGGAGCCGCAACTGCGCCAGCAGGCATCGCAGGGCGTCGCACAGGAAATCATCGCCGAAGTGCGTGAAGGCGCGAAGATCGAGAAATCCGAAGAGGTGCCACCCGCGTTCCTCGTGCGCGAATCGTCGATGTTCAAGGATTGAGGGGCGATTGTATCGTTCGGCTTTCCAAGCATGATGTTCGAATAAACAAGCATTGTCGTACTGCGGCTTGACCCACGAGTGTCCGGTAGGAAGTTCTTCAGTGATACTTTCTGTCCTGCACTGAAATAAAATCGGATTGTTTGTGTTTTCGCACAGCAATCGCGATGAATACAGTGTCACCCCGCGACTCGATCGCGGGGTCCATTCCTCAAGGCTTGTTGCGCGATGGATGCCGCGATCAAGTCGCGGGGTGACACCTATGCGGATGATAGCGCCATGACCATATCCCCCCTCGCCCCGACCACGACGCCGGAAATTCACCCTGTAGCCGGGGTTACGCTTGCCGCCGGGGCGGCGGGGGTTCGCTATACGGGGAGGACGGATGTGATGCTGGCGCGGGTTGCGCCGGGGTCGTCCATCGCGGGGATCTTCACCCAATCCTCCACGCGCTCTGCGCCCGTTCTGTGGTGTCAGGATGCGCTGACGGATGGCGGCATGGCCCCGGCGGGCAAGCCGCTGGGCATCGTGGTCAATTCCGGCAATTCCAACGCCTTTACCGGGCGCGCGGGCGAGGAGAGTGTGGCGGCACTGGCCGCGACGGTGGCGCGGGTGCTGGGGACGGATGAGCGGGCCGTCTACCAAGCCTCGACCGGGGTGATCGGGGAACGGTTGCCGCACGCGAAGATCGAGGCGGTGCTGGACGATCTGGCCGCCGAGTTGTCGCCCGATGCATGGCATGGGGCGGCGGCGGCGATTATGACGACGGATACCTTTCCCAAGCTGGCCAGTATGACGGCGCAGATCGACGGGAAGACGGTGACGATTTCCGGCTTTACCAAGGGTTCGGGGATGATTGCGCCGGATATGGCGACGATGCTGGGCTTTGTCTTCACCGATGCCGCGATTGCGCCGGGGGCGTTGCAGGTGATGCTGCGCGAGAGCGCGGGGGGCAGCTTCAACGCGATTACGGTGGATAGCGATACTTCGACCTCCGACACCGTGCTGCTGGCTGCGACGGGGCAGGCGGGGAATGCGGTGATCGAGGATGCCGGGGACGCGCGGGCGGCGGGCTTTCGGGCGGCGCTGGATGATGTGATGCGGGACTTGGCGCATCAGATCGTGCGCGACGGTGAGGGGGCGTCGAAATTCATCGAGGTGGGGGTGACCGGGGCCGAGACGGATGCCGCCGCGCGCGTCATCGCGCTGGCCATCGCGAATTCGCCGCTGGTCAAGACGGCTTTTGCGGGGGAAGACCCCAACTGGGGGCGGATCGTGATGGCGGTGGGCAAGTCGGGTGAGGCGGCGGACCGGGACAAGCTGACCATCCGCTTCGGCGATATCCTCGTGGCCGAGCAGGGCTGGGTGGCGGAGACGTATCGCGAGGAAGACGGCGCGGCCTATATGAAGGGCGCGGAACTGGCCGTCACGGTGGATGTGGGGGTCGGCGAGGGGCGCTCGACCGTGTGGACCTGCGACCTGACGCATCGGTATATCGAGATCAATGCGGATTATCGCAGTTGAACGATTTCTCCGATTACATCGTCTATGTCGATGAAAGCGGCGACCACAGCTTAACCTCCATCGACCCGCAGTTTCCGGTCTTTGCGTTGTGCTTTTGCGTGGTTCGGAAGGAAGATTACGCGGCATCGGTCGTTCCGGCGATGCAATCCCTGAAATTCAGGTATTGGGGGCATGATGCAATCGTCTTGCATGAGCATGAGATACGGAAGTCAAAGAATGATTTCACGTTCTTGCTGACGGATGCCTCCAGGCGATCCGCATTCTATTCCGATCTGAATACGATCATGGAGAATGCTCCCATCGCTATCATGGCGTGCGTCATCGATAAGAGCCGATACGCGGCGCAATCCTTAATACCCGGCAATCCTTACGACATCGCATTGCGGGTCTGTATGGAGAATCTGTTCGCCTTCCTGATGCGGCGGGATCAAGCGGGAAAGCAGGTTCATGTGATCTTCGAGAAGCGGGGAAAGATGGAGGATGCCGATCTGCACAGGACGTTCGTTCAGGTCGCGTCGGATATGGCATCAGCCAATTCGGGCGATGCTCCAGCGATAAAGTTCACAGCGCGTTTCGTATCGAAGCTTGTCAACTCGACTGGTTTACAATTAGCGGATCTTACGGCGCGTCCAATAGCACTCGGTTATCTGCGACCGGACCAGAAAAATCGTGCTCTGGATATCATCGCATCGAAGAGCGATAACATCGAATATCTACCCTGAAAGCTAAAGGGCCGCAGCGAACTGCGACCCTTTCGCCGACCGGGTAATTCCCAATCCACTTGCGATATGTATAGGCCATTCGTTCCGATTATGCAAAATGCAGATATGAAAATCATCCTCGTCTCCGCCGTGGCCCTCGTCGATCCTGACGGGCGGGTGTTGTTGGCAAAGCGGCCTGAGGGGAAGGCGATGGCGGGGCTTTGGGAGTTTCCGGGGGGGAAGGTCGAGGCGGGGGAGACGCCGGAGGCGGCGTTGATCCGGGAATTGCGCGAGGAATTGGGCGTCGATACCGAAGCGAGCTGCCTCGCGCCGCTGACCTTTGCCAGCCATGCCTATGACGATTTCCACCTGCTGATGCCGCTATTCGTATGCCGCAAATGGAAGGGCACGCCCCGCCCGCGCGAGGGGCAGACGCTGGAATGGGCCATGCCCGCGCGGCTGCGCGATTATCCGATGCCCGCCGCTGACGTGCCGCTGATCCCGATCATCCGGGATTTGCTGTAGGGGTTTGCCAGTGGCGTCATTCGGGCGTAGCGTTTCGCCATCGCACCCGACCGGAGGACGCCATGACCCGCCATCTCGATGATCAGACCATTGCGGAATACCGCGAAAAGGGCGTGACCGTGCTGCGCGGGGTGTTCTCGGATTGGGTCGAGACACTGCGCAGCGGAATCGCGGCGAATATGGATGATCCGGCCCCGAATGCGCGCGTCTATACCGGCGAGAACGGGGGTGGGCGGTTTTTCGTGGATTACTGTAACTGGGCGCGGTTCGAGGATTACCGGGCGTTCATCTTCGAGTCGAACGCCGCCGCAATCGGGGCCGAGTTGATGGATAGCCGGTCGGTGCAGTTGTTCCACGAGCATGTGCTGGTCAAGGAAGCGGCGACCGGGGTGCCGACGCCCTGGCATCAGGATGCGCCGTATTACTGCGTCGATGCGGCCAAGACGGTGAGCATCTGGGTGCCGCTGGACCCGGTGCCGCGCGAGACGACGCTGGAATTCGTGTCCGGCTCGCATGAATGGGGCAAATTCTACCGGCCCCAGCGGTTCAACGCGGAACCGCTGAACGAGAATGACGGGCTGGAGGAAATCCCCGATATCAACGGGAATCGGGGGGATTACGATATCGTGGCTTGGGCGTTGGAGCCGGGGGATGCGGTGGCGTTCGACTATCGCACGATCCACGGTGCGCCCGCGAATACGAGTGCAACACAGCAGCGGCGGGCGTTTTCGCTGCGGCTGGTGGGGGATGGGACTCGGTTCCGGCGGACCGAAGGGATCGTGACCTCGCCGCCGTTTCCGGGCGTGACGCTGGCGCATGGTGTGCCGCTGGCGGGGGATGAGTTTCCGGTGCTGATCTAGGGCATTCTGGATTCTATCTGAATCGGGGGTATCAACAATCGCATCCGTCTTGGTGCGATTGTTGATCAGTATGAAATTCAAAATGCCCTGAGGTGAAGCGGGGGCTTTTCGGTAGGGAAATCGTGCGAGCAATTTTTGCGGCCCCGGATTCATACCTATGGCCTTTGTGACTGACCCTTTTTGCAACAAGCTCCTGCCCCGGCCCCCGCGCCGGGGTCTGTATGGACAAAGCGCGCTGCGGCGACCGGCCCCGGATCAGGCGCGGCGCGCAGCGACCGGGGCAGGAACAACTTTCAGAACGGTCAGCATTTGGGGCCGCTGGTATGAGGAGGCCCCGCCGTTGCGCGGGGCCCGCTGCGCAGGGCCCGCTGCACGGGGCCCGCTGCACGGGGCCATCCAAGTGCGGGGCAGCGATGGGGAAGCAGCGCGCGCTTGACATTTGAATGATTATCGGGTCGTTTGTTCTTGTTTTGTTTTTAACGAGGACATGCGCCGCATATGAGCTGGACCCGCTGCATCGAGATCAATCGCCTAGACCTGCTGCCCACGGTGGCGAGGATTCTGGCGATGTTGGGCGGTGGGGAGACGGTGTTGCGGCATGTGCATCTGGCGATTTTGGCGCTGCTGCTGCCAGCGGAATCGGCGCTGCGGCGACTGATTGCGATTGCGGCGAAGGATATCGTCGTGAAGCCCCGCGCGAAGCGGGGACCGCCTTCCGGGAAGATTCCGAAGGGTTCGGGCGGGCGAAAGCCTGTTTTCGTCGTCATTGATCCGCGCAAGGAAGTTGGGCCTCCGAAGCAGAAGAAAGCTCCGGGATTTGGGCCGAATGTGCGGGGGTTCGATGATTTGGACGTTTCGCCGCCGGGTCGTGTGGAGATTTTGCCGGATGATCCGGTCAGCGCTGCTGCTTTGCGGCGTCGGGTCGAGGCGCTTGTCGCTGCAATGAACGATATTCCGGGGCAGGCTCGACGGTTGGCGCGGAAGCAGGCTGGGATGGAAAGACCGCTGCGGGTGATGCGTCCGGGCCGGCCACCGGGGCATATTGCGCGGGGAAAGCGACCCATCGATCTGCTGCTGCGGGAGGTGCATGAGCTGGCGCTGATGGCGCTGGCGGGAATGAAAGCGCCTCCGTAGGTTTTAAG
>CALJIU010000251.1 GCA_937974055.1 uncultured Neomegalonema sp.
CTGACCTTCGCCCGCGCCCTATCGGGTCGCCCGGTCATCTTCCACGGCGAGGGCGACCCCCGCGAGGCACAGGCCGAGGCTGACCTGCGCGCCTGCTACCTCGCCGCCGGGTTCGAGGCGGTGGACTTCATGCCCGAACCCGAAGCCGCCGCCATCGCCAGCGGCGCACTCGAAAACGCGGGCGAAACCGGCCTGATCGTCGATATCGGCGGCGGTACCTCCGATTTCTCGTTGTTCCGGTCGGGGGCGCAGGGGGTCACGATCCTCGCCAATCACGGCGTCCGCATCGGCGGCACCGATTTCGACCGCGCCCTCAGCATCGACCGCGTGATGCCGCTGCTGGGCAAGGGGACCACCCTGCGCAAAATCATGGGTCCGGGCAGCACCGACACCCCCACCGCCCTCTTCAACGATCTGGCGACATGGGAGATGATCCCCTTCCTCTACACCGCCCAAAACCGCCGCATGGTGCACGAGATGACCCGCCTCGCCCACGAGCCGGAAAAACTGACCCGCCTCGAAACCGTGCTGGAGGACGAATTGGGCCACGAACTCGCCTTCGCCGTCGAGCGAGGCAAGATCGCCGCCAATACCGGCGAGGACCGCCCCGCAATCGCTCTCGACCTGATCGAACGCGGCCTCGTTTGCCCCCTGCCCCCCGAAGCCATCACCCGCATCCTCGCCCCCCACGCGGCACAGCTTGCGGCTGGCGTGGCCGAGGTGATGCGGCTGGCCGATGTCTCACGGGTGGACCGGGTGATCTATGTCGGCGGGTCCAGCATGATGGGAATGGTCTCCGACACGATGAAGACCGCCTTCCCCCACGCCCACCACACCACCGCCAACGTCTTCACCGCCGTAACCAACGGCCTCGCCATTGCCGCCGCACGGAGGTGACTGCTCACTCCCCAAGAAAACCACCCCTTGAAGGCAACGCCCACACGGACAAGGATGGCACCACCATCAGGGGGAAAACGACCATGAGCGACGAACACGGTATCCGCGCGGGGCTGACCAATTACGGCGACCGCGATTTCGCGGCCTATCTGCGATCCTCCTTCGCCCGTTCGATGGGGCTATCCAAGGAAATGCTGGCCAAACCCATCGTCGGCATCGCCATGACGCCATCGGGCTTCAACAATTGCCACCGCACCATGCCAGAGCTGGTCGAGGCCGTCTCGCGCGGGGTGCTGGCGGCGGGTGCCCTGCCCCGGCCCTTCCCCACCGTCTCGCTTGGCGAAGTGTTCCTCGACCCCACCAGCATGGTCTACCGCAACCTCATGTCGATGGACACCGAGGAGATGGTGCGCGCCCAGCCGATGGATGCCGTGGTCCTGATCGGCGGCTGTGACAAGACCGTACCCGCCCAACTGATGGGCGCGGCTTCGGCCAATATCCCCGCCATCCAGCTTGTCACCGGCCCCATGATGACCGGGCGACACCGGGGTGAGCGGATGGGGGCCTGCACCGATTGCCGCCGCTTCTGGGGAAAATACCGCGCGGGCGAGATCGAACAGGCCGAAATCGCGCAGATCGAGGGTCGCCTCGCCACCACCGCTGGCACATGCGCCGTCATGGGCACCGCCAGCACGATGGCCTGCATCGCCGAAACCCTCGGCATGTCCCTGCCGGGCAGCGCGGCCATACCGGCGGTCCATGCCGACCGCCTCGTCGCCGCCGAATACAGTGGCAAAACCGCCGTCGACCTCATCACCACCCCCCGCCGCCCCAGCGAGATCATCACCGAGCACGCGGTCGAAAACGCCTTTCGCGTCCTGATGGCCGTTAGCGGATCGACCAACGCCATCGTCCACCTAACCGCCATCGCGGGCCGTCTGGGCATCCGCATTCCCGACGCTCGCCTCAACGAGATTTCAGACGAAACCCCGGTGCTGGTCGACCTGAAGCCCGTTGGCGACGGCTATATGGAGGATTTCTTTGCCGCCGGAGGCGTCGGCGCGGTCCTACGCGAAATCCGCCACCTGCTGCACCTCGACACCATCGACGTGACAGGACAGCGCCTCGGCGACCGGCTGGAGCCAGAGATGGAATGGATCGACCGCCGTGTGATCCGCGCCTTCGACGATCCCGTCTCGCATGAGGGCGGCCTCATCGCCCTGACCGGCACCCTCGCCCCCGACGGCGCGATCTTCAAGCGCGCCGCCGCCACGCCGGAATTGTTCGAGGTCGAAGGCCGCGCCGTTGTCTTCGACGGTCTCGAAGATCTCGCCAACCGCATCGACGACCCCGACCTCGATATCGAGCCGCAGGACATCATGGTCCTCAAAAACGCCGGTCCCATCGCCGCCGGAATGCCGGAGGCCGGATACCTGCCCATCCCCAAGAAACTCGCGCGGCAGGGCATCAAGGATATCGTCCGCATCTCCGACGCCCGCATGTCCGGCACCGCCTTCGGTACCATCGTCCTGCACGTCTCGCCCGAAGCCGCCATCGGCGGGCCACTCGCCGCAGTACGCAACGGCGACCGCATCCGCCTATCCGTCAGCGAAAAGCGCATCGACTTGCAGGTGCCAGCCCAAGAAATCGTCCGGCGACTGGCCGATCACACCCCCCCGGCACCGCATAAACGCGGCTACCGCGCCCTCTACGACCGCACGGTTCTGCAAGCGCCAAAGGGCTGCGATTTCGACTTCCTCACCCAATCCGGTACGGATGAATAGGGCTTGAACCCCTACCCCAGCCGCTCCAACAGCCGCTTCACCGCCATCATCCCCGGATCATCCATACCGATGGATTTATCGGCATAGACCCGCGCGCGCCCGATCTTGTTGGGCTTATCGCGAAAACTGTCGAGCGTGGCATCGGCGGCCTCCTTCGCCGCCGCCAGCATCGCGCCGGGGTCTTCCTTGCCGCGCGTGGCCGCAATGATCGCGTCGAGGATGTCCAGCATCGTCTTGTCGCCAAGCGATGCCCCACCCCGCGCAATCATCGCGTCCTGCGCCGCTTGCAGCAGGTCAGGCACCTCGGCCCAGTCCACCGCCTCGCGCCCCTTGGTCGCCTTGGCGCAGGCCATCAGCGCCGTGGCCATCAACGTGCCAAAGCTCGACCCCGACACCGCCGTAATCGCCTTGGCGGAGGACAGCATCGCCATCCCGATATCGGCGGGCAGGTCATCCTTGATCCCGGCTAGGTTGTTGAACCCGTTCACCAATGTCACCCCAAGATCGCCATCCCCCAAACGACCATCAAGGTCGTTCATTTCGGCGCCAATGGGGTCGATGCCCGCATGAATATTGTCGATAGCGGTTTTCAGCGATGCAGTTGTCAGCGTCATCCTCACGCCCCCCAGAACGGGCAGGAAGCGGGCGCTTTCACCAGCGTTTCCAATTCGTCATCCAGATGCAGGATCGTCAGCGACGCCCCGGCCATCTCCATCGAGGTCGCGTAATTACCGACCAGATGCAGCGAGACGGTCGCGCCCAGATCGTCCAGACGGGCCTTCGCCCGGCGGAAAACCAGATACAATTCTTCGATCGGCGTCGCACCCAGCCCATTGACCAGCAGCGCCACACGGTCGCCCGACTTGATAGGCTTATCCGCGACCAGCATATCCATCATCTCGTCCGTGACCTCATCCACGGGCCGCAGCTTGCCACGCCGCACGCCCGGCTCGCCGTGGATGCCCATCCCGATTTCCATCTCGTCATCGGCAATCTCGAATGTCGGCTTACCCGCCTGCGGAACCGTGCAGGAAGACAGCGCAACCCCCACCGACCGCACGTTGTCACAGGCTTTCTGAGCCACGCTCGTCACCTCGTCTAGCGACATACCGGCGGCGGCGGCGGCCCCGGCAACCTTGGTCACGAAGACGAACCCGGCCACCCCGCGCCGCTTTTCCGCCTCGTCCGGGCCAGCCGCCGCCACATCGTCCGACACGATCACCTTGCGCGTCTCGATGTCTTCCATCTCGGCCATTTCGCAGGCCATGTCGAAGTTCATCCGGTCGCCGCCATAATTACCGACCACGCACAGCACGCCCTTGCCGGTGTTCGAGAACTGCACCGATTCCAGCATCGGGTTCATATCCGGCGAGGCAAACACATCCCCAACCGCACAGGCATCCAGCAGACCATCGCCAACATACCCCGCAAAGACCGGAATATGCCCGAACCCCCCGCCAGAGACGACGCCGACCTTATCGGCTACGGCCTGCGGACGATGCAGCATCCGCCCCGTTGCGCCGCCCACGGCATAGCTATCGGGATGGGCCATCGCCATGCCCGCAAGCACTTCATCGACATAGGCATTCGGTTCGTTGATCAGCTTTTTCATACGGTGGTTCCCCTATTCTTCATCAGCAAGGTTTGATTCTAGTATCACGTTCTATTTGCGCGCGAAGATCAGCTTCTTGCGCGCGCGAATGCGTTTCGTCGCCGCCTCGGTGCCATCATGGAAACTGCCGAACCATCGGTCCAGCGGCATCTCTTCCGAACCGTAATTGCACTCGAAATACCGATGGTGAAGTTGGTGATGGAACGACCCCGCCTTGATCGCCTCCTTGTCACGGATCAGCACCTTGTCGAACCCGGCATGAGAGAACACGGCCCCCAGATTCAGCGCGAACAGATGAAAGATCACATGCACCGGGTGCGACGGCAGCACGAAATGGATCAGAATGCCGGAGTAATACAATAAATGCTCGACCGGATGCATGGCCAGCCCCGACCAAGGCCCGACATTGACGTTACGATGGTGCAGGTGGTGCACGTTCTTGAACAACCACGGAATATGGATCAGCCGATGTATCCAATAGAAGTGGAACGACTGCCAAAACCGGATGATGAAGAACAGCGCCACAAACCAAACCGGCGACGCACCAAAGCTATCTAGCGTCGGAATCCAGCCATTTGCAGCGACATAGAAATACAACACCGCCCAGGCCGTCCAGATCGACACGCCAGAGGCCAGCGTCCAGAACATATTATCCCAAGTCTGGTTGCCAAAGGTGAAGCGCGGGCTTTTCTGCATCGGCCTGACATCGAATTTCAGGCGCATCTCTTGCCCGGCAAACACATACAGGTACAGATGCAACGCCCCGGCCAGTATCAGCACGGCCCCGAAATTGATCGCAAAGATCTGCGCCACCCAATCACCGCCGAACGACGCCATCCGCTCCATGCTCGGCCAGAGCAGCAGATATGCCGCAATTGCGCATAGCAGGTGGTTCACCGGCGGCGTAATCTTCAGCCAAGTCCCCGCAAACCACGCCAGCGCGGCTTTGGGTTTCCACGGCAGATCGAATACCGGTGACATACCGATGGGCAGCGCCGGGTGAAAATTCCACGCCCGCGATTTTCCCGCCGGTTCGCGTGGTGGCGTCACGGTATCAGCATTCGCCATTATCCAAGCCCTTCTCGCGCCACCGCAGGAGATCGAATTTCCTCGACAGTTCCGCCTAACGGAACTACGGTTTCATTAAACCGAATTCATGGCATCCCGTCAAGACACACCAACCCAAGGAAGCCACCGCCGTGCAAAGCTCGATGATTTCCAAGGCGATCACCCTCCTCTCCCTGATCGGTCAGGCGAAACGCCCCCTGACCTTCAGCGAATTGGTAAAGCAGAGCGCCCTCAGCAAAAGCACGGTCCATCGCATCCTGAACATTCTGATGGATGAGGGAATGGTCCAGCATCACGCCGGGATGAAAGTCTACCTCTTGGGCCACAGGGCATTCGACATCCTCAAGCAAGCCTATGGCGGATATGACCTGCAATCCCTCAGCGTCGACGGCATGATAGCATTGCAGAAAGCGACGGGCAGGAATGTCTCCATCTCGGTTGCCGATGGCGATTACGCTGTCGTCCTGCGCGCCTTCGATGCCAGCGACGATTTCGGCGGTCACAGCCGCCCCGGCCTGCGCGAGCCGCTGCACGTCTGCGCGGCGGGAAAAGCGCTCGTGGCCCACCTGCCCCCGCCGTTATTCGATGCGAAATTCGAGAAGTACGACTTCTTCAGCCGCTCGCCCCACACCATCACATCCCTCGACGCCTTTCGCGACGACCTCGAACACGCCCGCGCGCGCGGCTACGCCACCAGCAACCGCGAAGAATACGACTATATCTGCGGCATCGCCGCCCCGATCTTCAACTATGTCGGCGAGGTCATCGCCTCCATCAACATCTGGGGAACCGTCGAAGAAACGAGCCTCGCGCAACTGGAAACCCACGCAGACGAACTCATCGAAGTCACCCAACAGATCACGGGGCTCATCGGCGGCGGCAAAACCCCGCCCGACGCCCCCTCGGCTTTAACGCACCACCGCGCGTAGCTTTACATGTCCGATAAAATGGACTATAACAAGAACAATGGCGTATGGTAATTGCCCCCCCTCATCATCACTCCGCAAATTTGCACAGCGCGGCAAAGCCCTACATCTTTTTCAAGGTGCCATAAATCTCAGTCACAAATTTAGAATGAATCTCACTTTGAGAATCAATTTGGGAGAAGTACTCCTGAAACGACCCGCAATCCGAGACATAGCTCAATAGAAGCGAATGAAGAATAGTGTTATATTTCAGTTTACTAAGAACATTGTAGGTCGAAACAGCCCAATTGGTGCGCCAATTGCCTCCATTCTAAGACCAAGATTTTGATGTGTGGGACGGTACGTCATGGCTAACGGGTTGCAGAATTTCGAAACCACTGATCCGGGTGAAATGTTCGCGGCGGCGCAAGAGATGATTCAGGGCTGCGCAATACACCTCCAAACCTGCAAAGATATCACCAGCTCAATGGCCGCATCCACATCGTCGTATAACCCTGAAGTATCTCAGCGTTTCCAAGCGATCAGTATGCGCTTGGGCGCGAAAGTGCACACCGGATAGGGTGTAGATTGTCGTTATGTTAAATTGCTGATCTTAGAATTGAGTGGCAGGTTTTCGTCACGGCAATCGGGCGAATGAAGGTCAGGCCACCTACTTTTCATTGTGTGGCTTGTTCCGACAACTAATGATTATTTAAATTGCGCCTCCTACAACCCATGCGACAAAGCGCGAGCGCAAAGACCGGCCAAGCCGAGCAATCAAAAATTGCAAATTATACCAAGCAATCGCAAGCCGTGCAGCAAGCTCCAAAAGATCAACTGCATCCAATAAAATATTAACATTTTCAATATCTTGAGCAAACACGCTACACCCGCCCATTGAATCGAAAAACTTCATAAATCCCGTTGTTAAACTTAACCAATCATTTGTATTTGAGACCTACCTAAGTCTTATAGTTTTTATGTGAGACGACGATGCTCAACACACGACTGAACTGCGCGATCATTGATGACGATCCCCAAGACGCCCGTCTTGTGGCCCGCTACATCGATAAAGCATCCACCGGAATGTGGCGGGCAGACTGCTTTCATACCCTCGATGAAGGCAAGGACGCGCTGGCCAGTGCTGAATTCGATGTCGCCCTCGTCGATCTTCATCTGGGGCCTGATTCGGGCATCCAATTAGTAAAGGAATTCGACCGCAAACGCGGTGGCACTCCCATCATCATGATGAGCGGTGCAGCCGATGTCGATATCGAGGATACCGCGCTTACTCTCGGCGCGTATGACTTCCTGTCGAAAGACAACCTTGATGCCCGCACATTGCGCCGCGCGGTGAACCATGTGTATTCCGCCCACGCAATCGAGGAAGCCTTGCGCCGCAGTGCCGAGCTTGCGCAAACGTCCAATGAGGCAAAAAGCTCCTTCATGGCCTGTATGAGCCATGATCTACGCACCCCACTAAACGCCATAATCGGCTTTTCCGACGCCCTGCTCATGGCTCCCGAAGGCACGATCCGCGAAGAGGTGGTGCGCGAGTATTCCGGCTATATCAACCAAAGCGGAAAGCACCTGCTCGAAATCATCAACACCATCCTTGATCTATCAAAGATCGAGCAACAGGAATTTGAACTTCAAAAAGAATGGGTCGATATATCCGAGCTGATCGAGCTTCAACTCGCGGTGTTGCGCCCTGTTGCCGAAAACAGAAACGTCACCCTCAACGCGATGTTCCGTCATAATGGAGAGCTGCTGCTCGTCGACGCGCGCGCCATGCGGCAAATGCTGACCAACCTTCTGTCGAACGCCATCAAGTTCAACCAATCAGGCAAGAACGTGATGGTATCGACCTCCCTCAATAACAGCGGCCTTGAAGTGCGCGTCTCCGACGAAGGGTGCGGCATGACGGGGCCAGAACTTAAACTCGCGATGATGCCTTTCGGCCAAGTCACGAATGACCCCCTGCTCGCCCGCCAAGGCACGGGCCTCGGCCTGACCATCGTTCAGTCCTTGATGGAACAGCATGGCGGCGAACTGACCATCGACAGCCGCAAGGGCGTCGGCACATCGGCACGGATGCTGTTCCCATCTAGCTGCGTCAGCGATGACGCCATAAAAGTGCAAGCTTGACGGAACCCACCGTCAAGCCTGCAAAGCACGCGGTAAAGTAACCACAAAGCTTGATCCATCCGGCGAGGTCGTCAGCAACTCAATCGTCCCACCATGCTTTGTCGCGATGCTATCGCACAGGGCCAGCCCCATGCCGCTACCGTCGAGATTCTTGCCACATTGAACGAACGGCTCAAAGATGCGGCTAACGTATTCGCCGTCAATGCCCGGCCCGTTATCCTGAACCAATATTCTCGCCATTTTCGGGTCGGCGCTATCAAGCTCCCGCACGTTGATTTCAACGGGCCGCAGATCATCAGAATGCACCAACGCATTTCTGATGAGGTTGCCGAACAAGATTTCCAACAGCCGGCGATCGCTATGCAGTTGTGGCAGCGGCGCGATATCGACCTTCGCATTTTTCGCGTCAATCAGGCTGGAATTATCCACGAGAACATGCTCCAGAACCGTCTCCAGATCGGTTCTCGTTTGCTCCGGTATATCCCGTTCCAGCCATGCCAGTTCAAGAACGCTATCCATAATCTCGCGCAGGCGTTCGGAGCACCGATATATCACGCCCAAGATATCCGCCCCGTCCTCACCCAAGGCCTCGCTGTGATCTTCGATCAGGATATCGGCGTATTTCTTGATCTTCCGAACCGGCGCTTTCATCTCATGCGACGCCCCCGCCGCAAAGATTTCGAGCGTCCGATTCATCTTGGCCAGATCGGCGGTCCGTGCGTTCAGCGCCACTTCGGCTTCTTGACGCGCACGTAGGTCTGCGATCAGCAAAAGGGCGTGGTCACTATTCGTGGGGTCCGTTGCAACCGTGATGCTGACCGGGATCAACGCCCCAGCGCGGTCGATCAGCGATGTCGTAATCGCATACGGTCGCGCCCCTGCTTCAGGTGATCGGATATGCCGAAGAAATTCATCGCTATCCCAATTCGTGAACAGCGATGTAAGGCCAACCTGATGCAATGTCAGGCTGGAATACCCACTCAGGTCAATCAGCGCCCGTGACACCAATCTTGGTTTCAGGGATTTCAATGATATGAGCGCACAAGGCGTCGAGGAGTTTACAAGACCCCGCCCAACAATCGTTTCCGCACTGGTGACCAGCTTCAACTCGCTCATTAGCGAGGAAAGATCGCGCACTTGCACGACCACGCCCTGCACCTCGCCATCCCCCGCTTGGTGGGGTTCATAGGT
>CALJIU010000252.1 GCA_937974055.1 uncultured Neomegalonema sp.
GTGGCCCCCGATAGCGGTATAGAATTCTGCCGACTGAACTCGAAACCGTACGACATCGTAGCACGGCGGATAGTTCGGCATCGAAAGCCCCGGAAACCGGGGCTTTTGGCCTGTTGAGAGAATGTTTCACGTGAAACATTCGATTGATTGTCTGGTCGCTAACTAAGCTGCAAGTTGAAAGGTCAGCAAAATCAACAAGGCCAGAAATCCCCTCTTCCGACGGTTATCGACTTCCCTCGACACCCGGTCCAGCCCCGTCACCGCCCTGTCCCAAACCCTCGCCGTTTTCCCCTATAAAGCAACCACCAGTTGCGCGCGGGGCATGGCATTGCCGAACGGCCCCTCATCACGATTACCGACATAATCACATTGCCCCTTGTTAATCCCGTCAACCTCCCCCACCTAGTCCGGGCGATGTTATCTAAGTTAGTCCGCTGTCTCCTTCATAGGCTTCAGTCTGCTCACTCTGACTGCGCCGCAGTTGCCCGCATGTGCGGGCGGCTCAATAACTAGGAGACTACCCAAATGGCTAACGGCACCGTTAAATGGTTCAACCCTACCAAGGGTTTCGGCTTCATCCAGCCCGAAGGCGGATCGAAAGATGTGTTCCTTCACATCAGCGCACTCGAACAGGCGGGTCTTAACTCGCTCGACGATGGCCAGAAGATCACCTTCGACATCGAAGCAGGCCGTGACGGTCGTGAATCGGCGACGAATATCAAACTCGTAGACTAACACAGCTATACGAGCGGAATTTGATACTGACCGCTTTTAGGTGTCACCCTCGGACTTGTTCCGAGGGTCCATCTATCTGATCTCGCTGAGATATGGGTCGTCGGAGCAACCGTTGTACGGTGCAGCCGCGACGATAACAGCAAGAGAAGTCAGTCACAATGGCCGCTGGTATGAGTTCGAGTTGAAGATCGGGGCGGCTGGCAACAGCCGCCCCGATTGCGTTTCATCCACGGACGACGATCCGACGCCTCGCCCGACAATGCACCGCTGCAACTCTTGGCCCCCACTACGCCGCGACGGTATCGCCCGCGCCCTGCGGCTCATAGACCACGATACCGCCCAGATCGCGCGTGGTGCCGATGCCCGTTTCGGCGATTTCCGCCAACTTGCCTTTCGCCCGTTCGATCTCTTCATCGATCAACCGGACATCCGTGTCATCGAATGATAGGCCGTGGGCGGCTTTGGTGCGGAAATAGACCATGTTGTTCAATAGGTTGTTCTGCAAATCCATAAAGGTACCGATCAACCCCTGCATCAATTGCATCTGCTTCCGTTGTCGGTCGGTCGCATGGCGTTCCTGCCGTTGGCGTAGGACGATGCGGGCGGATGCGACGGTGGCGCACACCCCCAGAATGCCCAGCAGGATCACGATATTGGTCGCCCGCTCGCGTTTGCGCGTTGCGATCACCCCGATCTCGGCCATCGCCGCGTCCAACCCGGCTTGATACGTTTTCTTCTGGCGGTGGTAGGCATCGGAGCGCAGTAACGCATAGGCCTCCGGGAACGGCCCCTGTGTCGATGCGGCCAGCGCACGTCGTTCGACATCGACCAACCAACGGTTCGCCTGCTCCGTCTCGCGCAGCATCGCATCGACTTTAGCGGAATCATAGGTGGACAGCGCCGCCTCGATCACGTCATCCAATTGACCGACATGGGCGTGGTATCGTTCATGGTGGACGATATCCCCCGTACTCGCGGCCAGCAGGGCCGATGATGTCAGGATTTCATCCAGCCTCGCCATCTCGGCAATATCGGACTTCAAGCGGATTTCGACCGCATGATAATTCTGCATCGACGTCCAGAACGTCCCGGCAAAAATCGCAAACGCCAATAGTATCAGTATACTGATGGTTACGAAGGAATTATGACGCTGCTTCATGTAGTTAGTATCGGCGAGGAAGCTTAAAGTTGCGTTTTTAAACGACTAAACCGTGTACGAAAGATAGCGCGGCGACCCCGCTGAACCGCTGGACCTTGCCCAATCCTGCCGCCATACTCGATGCGTAAAAATCGAAGGAAGTCCGCCATGAAGACACTGATCCGTGCCGCCGCTCTCCTCGCCGGGACCGCACTCCTCCCAACCCTCGCCACCGCCGAGGAGCGTGTGACTTTCAAATCCGCCAAGACCACCTCGTCCTACTACCAGATGGCCGTGCAGATCGCTGAAGCGGTCAAGGCGGGCACCGACGGCGATATCGTCGTCACCGTCGAGGAAAGCCAAGGTTCCGTCCAGAACGTCATGGAATCCGGCAAGCGCAGCGGCAACTACGTCTTCACCACGCCCCCCGTCCTCGTCAAACTCGCCCAGAACGGCAAGGCGATGTTCGAGGGCAAGGAAAACCCCAAATTCGCCGATATCCGCGCCCTGTTCCCCATCCCCTCCCTGACCATGCATTTCGTCCTGCGCGACGATAGCGGCGTCGAGGATTTCGCCGACCTCAAAGGCAAGACCATCCTGATCGGCAAGGGATCGTTCGGCGCGAAGGAGGGCGCGAAGTACCTCACGCTCTTCGGCCTCGAAGGCTCGGTCGAACTGGCCAATGTCGAACTGAACGCCGCCGTCGCCGCCATGAAGAACAAGCAGATCGACGGCTTCGTCACCGCCGGTTCCTACCCCGCGCCCAACGTGATCGAGGCCGCCGCAGGCACCGGCATCACGCTGCTGTCGATGACCGACGAGCAGGTCAAGATGACCAAGCGCACCCGCCTCGTCATTCCGGGTGGCACCTATGCCGGGGTCGACGACGATACCGTCACCACCTCGCTGCCCGTCATCGCCCACACCACGACCGATATGACCGACGACACCGCCTATGAACTGGTCAAAGCCTATTGGTCACAAAAAGACACGATGGGCGAGGATTCCGCATGGTGGAACGCCGTATCGGGCGAGATGCTGGAGAACGTCTACGGCAAACTCCACCCCGGTGCCGTCCGCTACTACGACGAAGCCGAAATCGACGTCCCCGACGCCTTGCGTTGATGAAAAACGGTTCTGCCCCGCACTCGATGCGGGGCCTCCTCCTACGATAACTGCTCTGTGAGTAAAGGAGGCCCCGGATCGAGTTCGGGGCAGACGCTATGAGGTATGACGATACCCCCCACCCCCACCCCGCATGGATCGCCCTCGGCATCCTCTCCATCGCCTTCCACCTGTACCTCATCTTCAGCGGCCTGATCCCCAACCTCATCACCCGCCCCCTCCACATGGCCCTCGCCCTGCCGTGGATTTTCGTCTTCCTCGCCAAGACCCCCACCGCCCGCGCGACCGGCGCAACCCTGTCCGCCATAGGCATCGCCGCCTGCCTCTGGATCGCCTTGAACGAAGCGACCCTTGCCGACCAATACGGCTATCTGGAGGGCGATTTCCAACTCGCCCTCGCCGTCGCCCTCGTCCTCATCACGCTAGAGATGGCCCGCCGCGCGATAGGCTGGCCCCTGCCCATCATCGCCGCACTGGCTCTCGCCTACGGCCTCTACGGCCAGCACCTCCCCGGCGAGTTCGGCCATCCCGGCCTGCCCGTGGGCAGCTTCCTCGGCACCATCACCGTCGCCGAAGGCGGGCTGTGGGGCAGTCTCACCGGCGTCTCCGTCTCCATCATCGCGATCTTCGTCATCATGGGCGCGGTCCTGAACGCGGGCGAAGCAGGGCAGGGCTTCATGAACCTCGCCTCCGCCGCCGCCGGACGTCTCACCGGCGGCGCGGCCAAAGTCTCCGTCCTCTCCTCCGCCCTGTTCGGCTCGATCAGCGGCTCGGCCAGCGCCAATGTCGCTTCCACCGGCGCGATAACCCTGCCCGCCATGCGCGACCTCGGCTACCCCAAGCGCCTCGCCGGGGCCGTGGAGGCCGTCGCATCGTCGGGGGGCCAGATCATGCCGCCCCTGATGGGCGCGGGCGCGTTCGTCATGGTCGAGCTGACCGGCATCCCCTACACTCAGATCATGGCCGCCGCGCTCCTACCCGCCATCCTGTTCTTCGCCACCGTCTGGATCGGCATAGACGCCTACGCCGCCCGCCACGACCTGCAACCCATCCCCCGCGAAAACCTGCCCACCGCGCGCCTCGTCCTCACGACCGGAGCCTTCTTCCTCGTCCCCTTCGCCGTGCTGCTGGAGCGGATGTTCCGGGGCGGCTTCACCCCCCAATACGCCGCCGCCACCGCCATCCTCGCCGCCACCGCCTTGCTCGCCTTCGACACCACCCTGCGCCCGTCGCTCGCCCGCTTCGTCACCCGCGCCAAGACCGCCGCCTTGGCCGCCGGAGAGCAGATCGCCGTCATCGCCGCCATCATCCTCTGCGCCAGCCTCATCATCTCGGTGCTGGGCCAGACGGGTCTGGGCGTAAAGATCACCTCCCTCATCCTCTCGGCGGGGGGCGACCGCCTGTGGCCCGCGCTCCTGCTGACCGCCTTGGCCTGCCTGCTGCTGGGCATGGAAGTCCCCACCACCGCCGCCTACGTCATCTGCATCTCGGTCGCCGGACCCGCGCTGCAAAAACTCGGCGTCGAGCCGCTGCTCGCCCATCTCTTCGTCTTCTGGTTCGCGCTCCTCTCGACCATCACACCCCCCGTCTGCGGAGCCGTCTTCATCGCCGCCGGAATGATCGGCGAAGACTGGCTGAAGGTCGCCCTGACCGCGATGGCACTCGGCGTCGGCCTCTACCTCATCCCCCTCGCCATGATCGCCAACCCGGCCCTCGTCGCCGTAGCCGACACCCCGATCCGAGCCATCCTGACGATGCTGCAAGTCGGCTTGGGCCTGGGCCTAGTTTCCCACGCCCTCATCGCGCCGGGCGGGGCAGGGCGGCGGGTGGTGCTAGGAGGGGTGGGATTGGCGTTCCTGCTGGGCAACGTGCTCCTGCCGTAGTATGTTGGAACCACAGTAGTCCTATCCGACCGTCATCGTCGGACTCGTTCCGACGATCCATTTCGCGATACATTCGATTGTAAGCAATGGAGAAATGGACCTTCGGAACAGGTCCGAGGGTGACAGAAAAAGCCGATTTTCAGGGCTATTGGAACCATAAATTGATACGATACGCAGGAGGAGACCCATGCCCGAAGCCACGAACCGCACCGTCAGCCTTCCCCGCGAGCACGCCGATTTCATCGATGCGCAGGT
>CALJIU010000253.1 GCA_937974055.1 uncultured Neomegalonema sp.
TGACATTCGCCAGCCGGGTTGTTCGATGTGTCTGGGCATGAACCCGGATCAGCTCGCGCCGGGTGAACGCTGTGCCTCGACCTCGAACCGGAATTTTGAGGGCCGTCAGGGCAAGGGCGGACGCACGCACCTGCTGTCGCCCGCGATGGCGGCGGCGGCGGCGGTGACGGGCAAGCTGACGGATGTGCGGGAGCTGGGGTAGATGTCTGATGAAGACATTAAACGAAGGCAACAATATATTGAGATATGGTCGAAAGCCGTAGACACTCAAATGCACTTCAACGACATGTGCGCTAAGTCGCGTCAACTGGGCCTAGCGTTCGTAACTGCGGCGCTAGGTATTGGTGTGATTCTCTTAGCTGATAAAAAAGGATTTTCGGTAAACATAACAATATTTGAAAAGCCGCTACAAATTCATGTTACTGTTATTTTAATTTTATCATCTACATTAGCATTATTCGCCGTAAGACAGTTAGACTTAAATGTGTACCATAAAATGCTTCGCGGTGCCGTAACCTTTGGTGAGGATTTTGAGGAGAACTATATGAAAGAGATATTTCAACTTGACAAAGGCATGACACAATCAATTAGCCACTTTAGTCGCTACACTGATGCTAGCTGCTCAAAAGACTCCAATGGTAAGTACACTTACAGCGGAACTGACAAGCAGACTGCGCTAGACAAAGTAAAATCATTTTACTTCACCGCTATTGTTTTTCTTATTTTATCTGCATTATTTCTTTTTTTAGTTCAAAATAAAAATATATTCGGACTTTAAAAATGATAAAAATTGTGATTTGCGATCTAGACAACACTCTTTATGATTGGGTTTCATATTTCGTGCCTTCATTTTATGCTATGGTAGATGAAGTTGAGAAAATTACAGGGCTTAGTAGAGAACATATATTATCAGACTTTAGAGATGTTCATGTCGAGTATGGCGATAGCGAGCACCCCTTTTCCCTCCTAGAAACGAGATTCGTAGATAAAATCCTACCTAACCACTCAAAAGAGTATAGAAAAAAATATTTTGATTCAGCATTTCACCAATTTAATCTTACAAGAAAAAAGACATTAAAGTTATATGATGGCGTTGAAGAAACTCTGGCCGCACTAATAGATAATGACATTAAAATCGTAGCGTACACGGAAGCAAATTTGTTTGCTGCAGTGGACAGAATAAGCAAACTTAAAATCGAAAATAAATTTTCTAAAGTTTATTGCAAACAAAGATCAGTTTCCACCTTAGCAGGTTATCGTGAAAAAAACTTGAAGTGGGCATCAGAATTTCCAATAAATAAAGTATTTGAATTAGACCCGCACACAAGAAAACCAAATCAAAGAGTGTTGCAACAAATTTGCGAGGATGAAGAAACTTCTACCGATCAAGCTATCTATGTGGGAGATAGCCTTACACGCGATATCTATATGGCAAAAAATTGCAATATATTTTCTGCTTGGGCGAAGTATGGTACAAATTTTTTAAAAAGCGACTATGAGAAACTAGTGAAAATATCGCACTGGAGCACGGAAGACGTAGAGAGAGAAATTAAATTAAAAAAAGAAGCCGCCAACGTAATGCCTGATTTAATTTTAAAAGAATCTTTTTCAGAAATATTACAAGCAACACAAATTACTAAATAATTATGCCTAATTCATTAAAACAATAACCTTACCCATCGCCTTACGATCTTTGAGCATTACTAACGCATTAGGCGCTTCAGCAAAGTAAACGCGGTCGGAGATGTGGGGTGCGATGGTGGCCTTTGCAGCCATGCCCAGCAATCGCACCAAACTTTCGCGGATGATTTGCGGAGCCTTTGGGAAATAATCGCCCCACCAGAAGCCGATGATGTCGATGTTCTTTACCAGCAGATGATTGGCTTTGAAGGACGGGACATCGCCGCTGGCGAAGCCTAGGGGCAAGACGCGGGCCTCGAAGGCGGTCGTGCGCATCATGGCGGCACCGAGATCGCCGCCAACGGGATCGACGATCACATCCATGCGCGCCCCATTCGTCAGGGCAAGGATGGCGTCGCGCAGGGCGTAGCCGGTCAAGTCCATATCGGTGGTGTCGAGAACGTGCTCGGCCCCCATCGCGCGGGCCGCTGCCGCTTTTTCCGGCCCGCGTGCGAGGGCGATGACCCGCGCGCCCATCAGCGCGCCAAGCTCCACCGCCGTCAAGCCGACGCCGCCCCCGGCCCCGCCAACCAGCAGCCACTCGCCCGGTTGCAGCCGCGCGCGGCGGGCCAATGCCAATTCCGACGAGCCATAGGCGATGGGAATTGCCGCCGCGACGTCATCGGCCAGCCCTTCCGGCACGGGCGCGCAGGCGGCGATATCGGCCAGGGCATGGGTCGCCAGCCCACCATGCCCGCAATAGGCGACGATTCGCTGGCCCACCATCGCCGAATCGCCCCCCTGCCCCACCGCCTCGACCACGCCGCAAATCTCGCCGCCGGGGGCGAAAGGATAGGGTGGGGTCGATTGATAGGTGCCTTTGAGCATCAGCAGATCGGCAAAGTTGATTCCACAGGCCGCCACCCGGATACGGGCCTGCCCCGGCCCCGGTTGCAGGGTTTCCGCACTCTCCAGCACGAGATCGGCGATGGTGCCGGGGGCGTGAATGGTCCAGCGTTTCATGGTCGTGACCTCTACCGATACCAGAGCAAACCCGGCGTTTACCTATCCGGTGATAGCAATGCACATCGGGATGGCCCCGCGCGCAACAGAGAACCAGATGTCCGCCAGCACCTATAAAAGAGCAACGAAAAAATATGCCGCCCGTGTGGATCACATCGACGGGGATACCTCGTCGGGCTTCGTGCTGGTGCCGGTCGGGACGGATTTCGTAACGACGATCACGCAGGCGTCGGGCTTCCTGAACTTTGAGACGGATGACGGGGAAGAAACCTATCTCTCGCTGCAATCGGTCAAGCGGATCACCGAGTTGGTGGACGAAACCGCCCGCCGCCAGCGCGAGCAGGAAGAGGAAAAGCGCCAAGCCGCCGAGGAAAAGTCGAAGGCCGATGCCAAGGCAGCCAGACAGGCCAGCGGACAGCAGCAAAGTGCCGATCCGCGCGACAAGGAAAAACGCAAATCGCCCTTCACCCGCAACGAGGAATTCGAGGCGCTGGATATCATGGGCCTCGGCGAATACGCCACGATGGACGAGTTACAGGGCACCTATCGCCGCCTCGTCAAGCTGTACCACCCCGACCGCCTGCGGGGGCTTGGTGTTTCGGACAAGAAAATCGCCTATGCGGCAGAGCGCCTCGCAGAAATAAACAATGCCTATAAGCTGTTGGTGAAGACGGTGAAGCAAGCGGCCTGATCCCGGCGCGTTGACGCGACTCGCGCGATGTGTAGGATGCCCAGAATAACCGGGGCGGTCCCGGTAGCGGGGACGGCAAATGGCAGAGATACAGCAACTCATGGGCGGCAAACGCGGCCTGATCATGGGGGTCGCCAACGACCGTTCCATCGCGTGGGCCATCGCCAAGCAATGTGCCGATCACGGCGCGGAACTTGCCTTTACGTTTCAGGGCGATGCGCTGAAGAAGCGCGTGATTCCGCTGGCCGAGAGCGTCGGCTCGAAGCATGTGCTGCCCTGCGACGTGACCGATATGGCGTCCGTGGATGCGGTGTTCGAGGCATTGCAGAAAGACTGGGGGACACTCGATTTCGTGGTCCATGCCGTCGCCTTCTCGGACAAGGCCGAGTTGAAGGGCCGGTATGTCGATACGACCTCGGATAATTTTGATCGAACGATGAATATCTCCTGCTACAGCTTTACCGCCGTCGCGCAGCGGGCCGAAAAGATGATGCCGGACGGGGGCAGCTTGCTGACGCTGACCTATTACGGGGCCGAGCGGGTCATGCCGCATTACAACGTCATGGGCGTGGCCAAGGCGGCGCTGGAGGCGAGCGTGCGCTACATGGCCGAAGATTTGGGTAAGCAGAATATCCGCGTCAACAGCCTGTCCGCCGGGCCGATGAAGACGCTGGCAGCCTCTGGGATTGGGGATTTCCGGTATATCCTCAAGTGGAACGAGTTGAATTCGCCACTGCGCCGGAACGTCAGTCAACAGGATGTGGGGGGTGCAGGGATGTACCTCGTCAGCGACCTGAGTTCGGGCGTGACGGGCGAGACGCATCACGTCGATTGCGGCTATCACATCGTCGGTATGAAGGCCGAGGACGCCCCGGATATTGCTGTCAGTTGATGCAAGCCGAGGCCATTGCCGACTTGATGGCCCGCGACCGGGCGGCGGCGGGGATTGCGCTGGATAGGGCGCTGATGGCGCTGCATGGGTCGGGCGAGGCGCGCGAGTTATGCGCGCTGCACCGGCTGGCCGAACGGTACTGGAAGAACGATCCCGCGCAGGTCGCGTTTCACCGAACCCACGCCTATGTCTACGCGCTGGAGGCGGGGGATAGGGCGGCGGAAGCGGCGCTTCGCAACGCATTGGCGGATGAAGGACGGATCTAGCCTCATTCGTCCTTCCGTTCGCGCGGCGCGCGGGGTAAGCATCGCCGCGAGAAAGGCCATGCCCATGAATACCGATTTTTACCGCGTCAAACGCCTGCCCCCCTACGTCTTTGCGGAGGTGAACCGCATGAAGGCGGACTTGCGGGCGGATGGCCATGATGTGATCGATTTCGGCATGGGCAATCCAGACATGGATACGCCCAGCCATATCGTCGAAAAGCTGATCGAGACGGTGCAGCGCCCCCGCACGCATCGATATTCGGCATCCAAGGGTATTCCGGGGCTGCGCAAGGCGCAGGCGGGCTATTACGAGCGGCGGTTCGGCGTATCGCTGGACCCAGAGACGGAGGTGGTCGCGACCCTTGGCTCGAAAGAAGGGTTGGCGAACCTGGCGGCGGCGATTTCGGCCCCCGGTGATGTGATCCTCGCGCCGAACCCAAGCTATCCCATCCACGCCTTCGGATTTATGATCGCCGGGGGGACGCTGCGGCATATTCCGGTGCCGATGACGGCGGATCAGCAATTCGACGGCGCGGCCTATATCGAGACGCTCGACCGGGCGGTGCGGCATTCGGTGCCGAAACCGGCGGCTATCGTGGTGAACTTTCCGTCGAACCCGACGGCGCTGGTCTGCGATCTGGACTTCTATCGCGAGTTGGTGGCGTTTGCGAAAAAGCATGAGATCTGGCTGCTGTCGGATGTCGCCTATGCGGAGATGTATTACGACGGCAACCCGCCCCATTCGATATTGGAAGTGCCGGGGGCGATGGATGTGGCGGTGGAGTTCACCTCGCTGTCGAAGACCTATGCGATGCCGGGGTGGCGGATGGGCTTTGCCGTTGGCAACCGGCATCTGATCGGGGCGCTGACGCGGATCAAAAGCTATCTGGATTACGGCGCATTCACGCCGATTCAGGTGGCCGCCGCCGAGGCATTGAACGGGCCGCAGGACTGTATTGCGGAAATTCGACAGATCTATCACGAGCGGCGCGATGTGATGGTCGAGGCGATGGGGCGTGCGGGCTGGGATATTCCTGCGCCGCCCGCGACGATGTTCGCGTGGTCGAAGGTGCCCGCGCCGTTCGACCGGCTTGGGTCGATGGGGTTCGCGAAACTGTTGTTGCAGGAGGCCGATGTGGCGGTGTCGCCGGGGGTTGGCTTCGGCGAGTACGGCGAGGGCTATGTGCGGCTGGCGCTGGTGGAGAACGAACAGCGCATCCGTCAGGCCGCACGCGGGGTGCGCCGGATCATGGATGACGCGGAGAATTTGGTGGATCGGTACATGGCATCATCGGAGGCAGCGGAATGAACGAGGAACCCCTGAAGATCGGCATCGCGGGGCTGGGCACCGTGGGTGCATCGACCCTGCAATACCTCGTGAACGAGAATGCGCGCATCGCGGCGCGTGCGGGGCGGGGGCTGGCGGTGACGGCTATCGTCGCGCGGGACCGGTCTAAGGATCGGGGGGTCGATACCTCTGGCATGGCGTGGTTCGATGATCCGGTGGCGATGGCCAAGGATGGTGGCGTCGATGTCTATGTCGAGTTGATCGGTGGGGCCGATGGTGTGGCCAAGGCGTCGGTCGAGGCGGCGCTGGCGGCGGGCAAGCCGGTGGTGACGGCGAACAAGGCGCTGCTGGCCCATCACGGGGCGGCGCTGGCCAAGCTGGCGGAGGAGACACCCGGTGCGTCGCTGCATTTCGAGGCAGCGGTCGCGGGGGGGATTCCGGCGGTCAAGGCGCTGCGCGAGGGGATGGCTGGGAACGGGGTGACGCGGGTGAGCGGCATTCTCAACGGCACCTGCAACTACATCCTGACCGAAATGGAGGAAACCGGCGCGGCCTTTGGCGATGTGCTGCTCGACGCGCAAAAGCTGGGCTATGCGGAGACGGACCCCACGGCGGATGTGGGCGGGTTCGATGCGGCGCATAAGCTGGCCAT
>CALJIU010000254.1 GCA_937974055.1 uncultured Neomegalonema sp.
TCATGGATCATCTCGGCCACCCCCTCCATCACCTGCTCACGGGTGATGACATGCGCCCCCGCCTCCATCAGATCAGCAACCGAGCGCCCGTCGCGCGCCCCCTCGACGACGAAATCGGTGATCAGCGCCACGGCTTCGGGATGGTTCAGCACCACCCCGCGCTCCAGCCGCCGCCGGGCTACGTTGGCGGCCATGCTGACCAGCAGCTTGTCTTTCTCTCGTGGGGTCAAGATCATGGAAACCTCATGTAAACCAGACGCGGGGGAGCGGGCCGGGACGCAGACATAAAACGGCACGGATCAACGCCGCGCGCAAGCCTGCCCCATCCGGCGCGACGATCCGCGCAGCGAGCAGGCCGTTCCACGCGCTCGCTCCGCCGTCGTCGCCGATAGCCTCACGCAGGGTATCGAGGCGATCCTCGGCATCAGGAGCGATATAGACCAGCGAGGCACAGGCGCGCATTCCGGCGAGGGCAGCGGCAGGGCGGGTGATCTCCTCGATTTTCCGGTCGAGGCGCAGGGCATCGGCATAGGCGAGGGTGCCGCCCCGCCTGACCCGCCAACGATCTGACAGAAAGCCGGTTTGCACCGTCTCCCCCATGGCCGCGCGCCCCAACACCAGCGGCTCGATGGCCAGCAGGGTTGCATCCCCGGCCATGTCGATATCGAGGGTCCGGGACAGCCGCGCCCGGTCAAACAAGATCGTCTCCTGCGGTAGCCAGTCGAGCCGCGACCCGGCCCCCAGATGCAGCATGTTCTCCACCCGCCCTGCTTCTCCCATCGAGCGGTAGATGCGTTCGGCAGTCTGGGTCGTGACGGTGACGCAGGTTTCCGGCGCGGCCTCGATCCGATTCTCGAAACGGTCACCCCCGGCCACGCCCCCGGCGGTGTTGAGCAGCACGACCTCGAACCCCTCGCCGTTGGGGATGCGCGCCTTGGCCGAGCCGCGTTGATACAGCCTTTCGATCACGGTCGCTTCGCCCCGCCGTTTGGCGACGACGCGCACCGACCCCCTCGCCCGTTGCAGGGCTGGCATTTCAAACGCTGAGACGGCGTCTAACATCGGCTTCCACCATTTCGTCCCTGCGTCCGCCCATCACGATTTCACCCCGGTCCATGACGTAGAAGCGGTCAGCCAAGTCGCGGGCGAACTCGAAATACTGTTCCACCAGCAGGATGGCCATGTCCCCGCGTTTACGCAAGTAGTCGATGGCCCGTCCGATATCCTTGATGATGCTGGGCTGGATACCCTCCGTCGGTTCGTCCAGCACGAGGAGAGACGGCCGTGTGACCAATGCCCGCCCGATAGCGAGTTGCTGTTGCTGTCCGCCCGAAAGATCGCCGCCGCGTCGTCTGAGCATCTCCTGCAAGACGGGGAAAAGATCGAATACTTCTGGCGGAATGGTCCGGTCTCCTTTCGGCAGGCGCGCAAAGCCGGTTTCGAGATTTTCGCGCACGGTCAATAGCGGAAAAATCTCCCGGCCCTGCGGCACGCTCGCCACCCCAAGCGCCGCGCGTTTGTCCGAGCGCAGGCGATGAATGGGATCGCGATCCCACACGATCTCCCCGCCCGAAATAGGATGACGCCCAACGATAGCGCGCAACAGGGAGGTCTTGCCGACCCCGTTACGCCCCAGCAACGTCGTCACCTCGCCCTTAGCAGCGGTCAGCGAGACTTCACGCAAGGCCTGTGCGGCACCGTAATGGAGATTGACGTTGGAAACGGTCAGCATGTCATCGCCCCAGATACACTTCGATAACCTGCTCGTTCGCACTCACGGTATCGAGCGGGCCTTCGGCAAGTACGCTCCCCTGGTGGAGGACTGTGACCTTGCAATCTAGGGCGCGGACGAATTCCATGTCGTGCTCGACCACGATAACGGCGTGGTCCCCGGCCAGATCACGCAGCAGGGCAGCGGTGCGGGCCGTTTCCTCATCGGTCATTCCGGCGGCGGGTTCATCCACGAGCAGCAGCTTAGGATCCTGCGCGAGCAGCATCCCGATTTCCAGCCATTGCTTTTGACCGTGGCTAAGATCGGCCGCCAAGTCCAAGCGCCGATCCTCCAGTCGGATCAGGGCCAACAATTCCGCTATGCGGGCCGCATGATCCGTCTTGGAGAACAGCGTGCCAAAGACGCTGCGGTTGTCGCGGAGCGACAGGAGCAGGTTATCCTCGACAGTATGGGTCTCGAAAACGGTCGGCTTCTGGAACTTGCGCCCGATGCCGAGCCGCGCGCTGCCTGCTTCGTCCGTCTTCGACATGTCATGCCCATCGAAGCGGACAATGCCGCCATCGGGCCGGGTTTTACCTGTGACGATATCCATCATCGTCGTCTTGCCCGCGCCATTGGGGCCGATGATAGCGCGCAGTTCACCCGGATCGACCGTGAGGGTCAAGCCGTTGATGGCCTTGAAGCCATCGAAGCTGCGGGTCACGCCATCCAGTACCAGAAGATTCATGATGCCAGCCTCCGCTCGCGTGGGTCCATGCCGCGTGTCTGCCACATACCGTCCACCATGGCATCCCAGACACCCAGCACCCCGCGCGGCATGAAGATGGTGACGAAGACAAACATCCCGCCTAGGACGAACAGCCACGCCTCCGGGAACAGTCCCGTCAGCACCGTCTTCGCGGCGGCGACGATCACCGCGCCGATGGCCGCGCCGACCAGCGTGCCTCGCCCGCCGAGGGCAACCCAGATGACGACCTCGATGCTATTGGCCGGTGAGAACTCGCCGGGATTGATGATGCCTACCTGTGGCGTGTAGAGCGCGCCCGCCAGCCCCGCCAGCATGGCCGACAGGACGAAGACGAACAGCTTGTACCCCTCCACTCGGTAGCCGAGGAAGCGCATCCGGCTTTCCGCATCGCGGATGCCGACGATCACCTTGCCCGCCTTCGAGATGACGACGGCACGGCAGATCAGGAAGCCAATCGCCACGGCGATGGCGCTGAGTACCATCAAGCCGGTGCGCGTCTCCTGCGATGCAAGGTCGAAGCCGAGCACATCTTTGAAATCCGTCAGGCCATTATTGCCCCCGAACCCCATCTCGTTGCGGAAGAAGGCGAGCATCAACGCATACGTCATCGCCTGCGTGATGATCGATAGGTACACCCCCGTCACCCGGCTGCGAAACGCGAACCAGCCGAAGACGAACGCCAGCAAGCCCGGCACGAACAGTGCCATCAGCGCCGCAAACCAGAACATGTCGAAGCCCGACCAGAACCACGGCAGTTCTTGCCAATTCAGAAACACCATGAAGTCAGGAAGATCGGGGTTGGCATAGACTCCCCGGTCCCCGATTTCGCGCATCAGGTGCATCCCCATAGCGTATCCGCCGAGAGCGAAGAACGCCGCGTGTCCAAGACTGAGGATGCCGCAATAGCCCCAGAGCAGATCGAGGGCGATGGCGAGCAAAGCGAAGCACAGGTACTTGCCGACAAGGGACACGGCATAGTCGGGCAGCGCACCTGTGGCGTTCAACCACGGCACACCGACGGCCACGGCAGCGAGGACGAGAAGGAAGGTCCAACCGCGCGTGTTGAGCAGACGCCTGCGGTTCAGTGTCGCCGCATGGCCCGCCTGCGGAGCGGGCACTGCGCGCTCGCCCTTTACCGCGCTCACGCCTCCACCGCCCGGCCCTTGAGCGCGAACAATCCGCGCGGGCGCTTTTGGATGAATAGGATGATGAAGATCAGCACCAGCACCTTAGCCAGCACCGCCCCGCTGAAGGGTTCAAGGAACTTGTTGGCGATGCCGAGGGTGAAGGCACCCGCAAGCGCACCCCACAGGTTTCCAGCCCCGCCGAAGACCACGACCATGAAACTGTCCACGATATAGCTTTGCCCCAGATTGGGCGAGACATTGTCGATTTGACTGAGGGCAACCCCTGCAAGCCCCGCAATCCCGGCCCCCAGACCAAAGGTCATGGCATCCACCCATCCTGTGCGGATGCCCATATTCGCAGCCATGGCCCGGTTTTGGGTAACGGCGCGCATCTGAAGGCCCAGCATCGTGCGGCGCATCACGAACAAGAGGAAGACGAAGACAGCCAGCGCGAAGAGGATGATCCAGAGACGGTTCCAGGTTATCGTCAGCCCGCCCAGCTCGAACGCGCCCGACATGAAGGAGGGGTTGCCAACCTCGCGGTTATTCGGCCCGAAGATCGAGCGCACGGCCTGTTGCAGGATCAGGCTGACCCCCCAGGTCGCCAGCAACGTCTCCAGCGGCCTGCCATAGAGGAACCTAACCACCCCGCGCTCAATGCAAATGCCGACCAGACCGGCGGTCAGGAACGCAAGCGGGGCAGCAATGAAGAGGGACATGTCGAACAGATAGGGGGCTGAGGTGCGGATGAATTCCTGCACCACGAAGGTCGTATAGGCTCCGATCATCACCAGTTCGCCATGGGCCATGTTGATGACTCCCATGACGCCGAATGTGATGGCCAAGCCGATGGCGGCGAGCAGCAGGACGGACCCAAGCGACAGCCCCTGCCAGACATTTTGGGCATAACTCCAGAGACGCAGGGAGCGGTCAATGGTGGCGATGCCCTCCTCAGCCGCCAATGACAGGGCCGCATTTTTTGGCGCATATCCCGCCAGCACGTTACGCGCGTCGCTGTCGCCACGCTCGATCATCATCTCGATGGCGGTGCGAGCATCGGAGGGTGATGTTTCAGCGTCTTGCAGAAGGATCGCTGCCCGTGCTTCACGCATCGCTGCAGCAACGTCATCATCCGTCTCGGCGGCCAATGCTGCGTCAAGGATAGGCAGAGTATCGGGGTCGCGGTTCTTGAAAAGTTGCGCCGCCGCGTCCAGACGCACGATCCGATCCGGCGAGCGAAGGGTGAGGTTGCCGAGCGCGGTGTCGATGGTCCGGCGCAAGGTGTTGTTGACCTTCACCTTGCTGACCTTCCGTTTCTTGACTTCATCAATGACCGCGCCGGTCAGCGGATCGAGCAGACGTAGCATTCGTTTAGGTATCTTCTCGGCACGCACGACTAGCTGGTCGGACTTGCGCCAATAGATATCACCTGCCCGCAATGCATGAAGCACGGGGGCGACGGTGGGATCGCCGGTCGCCGCGAGGGAGGTGATGACATCGGCGATCCCGTCGAAATCGGCTTCGGCGAGCTGCGAGATTTCATCGCGAACGCTGGTTTCACCGCTGGTCTGGCCATACGCCGGCACCAACATGAACATCTGTAATAAGCCGACACAGGTGATGACAGAGCGGATAACTCGTAGCATTCGGAAGACTCCGGGAGCGAAAGAAAAGGGCGCGGCCAAGCCACGCCCCAGTCGGAAAGGACGAGCGCTACATCGCGCTGCCGCATTTCCCGGTTTCGGTGTTGAAGTTTCCGCAAGACATCGGCGCACGCCAGTCGGAGATCAGCGGCATGGAATCGGGCAGGTAGTCCGACCACGCATCGCCCGGCACGAGGCCGGAAGTCTCGTAGACGGTCTCGAACTGCCCATCATCCTGAATTTCGCCGATCAGGACGGGCTTCGTGATATGGTGGTTCGGCATCATCGCCGAGTAGCCGCCCGTCAGGTTGGGCACAGCAACACCAATCATCGCGTCGATCACTGCATCCGCATCCGTGGTGCCGGCCTTTTCGACCGCCTTCAGCCACATGTTAAAGCCGATATAGTGGGCCTCCATCGGGTCGTTGGTCACGCGGGTATCGTCCCCGGTGAACTCGTGCCATGCCTCGATGAATTCGTCGTTCGCCTCGGTATCGGCGGACATAAAATAGTTCCACGCAGCGAGATGCCCGACCAGCGGCCCGGTATCCAGACCGGCAAGTTCTTCCTCACCGACCGAGAACGCCACGACGGGGATATCCGTCGCCTCAATGCCTTGGTTGGCCAGTTCCTTGTAGAATGGCACGTTCGCGTCGCCGTTGATGGTCGATACCACCGCAGTCTTCTTGCCTGCGGACCCGAAGGCCTTGATGTCGCCGACGATGGTTTGCCAATCGGAATGACCGAAAGGCGTGTAGTTGATCATGATATCTTCCGCCGCGACACCGCTATCCTTCAGATACTGCTCCAGGATCTTGTTCGTCGTTCGGGGATAGACGTAGTCGGTGCCCGCCAGCACCCAGCGTTCGATGCCCTGCTCCTTGAGATAATCCACTGCCGGGATCGCCTGCTGGTTCGGGGCCGCGCCGGTGTAGAACACGTTGCGTTGGCTTTCCTCGCCCTCATACTGGACTGGGTAGAACAGGATGGAGTTCAGCTCCTCGAAGACCGGCAGAACCGACTTCCGGCTCACGGAAGTCCACGCACCGAAGGTCGCCACCACGCCAGCGCCTTCGATCAGCTCGCGCGCCTTCTCGGCGAAGAGGGGCCAGTCGGAGGCCGGATCGACCACGACAGCTTCAAGTTTTTTGCCCAGCAGGCCGCCCTTTGCGTTCTGCTGCTCGATCAGCATCAACATCGCGTCCTTCAGCGTCGTCTCCGAAATCGCCATCGTTCCCGACAGCGAATGGAGCACGCCAACCTTGATCGTTTCTTCCTGCGCGGAAGCGGCCTGGATGGCCGCTCCGGCCCCCATCCCCAAGGCCGCAATCATCGAAAGTAGTCTGGATTTTGAGAGCCGCATCACTCACTCCATCTGTTTGCATCGCAGCATTCGCACTGCAGTGGTATAATTTAGGCAGGCTATTTTTATTAGTTCAAGCAATAAGTTGAGAAAAATTTTGCCAGCAGAATCAGTATAAAAAGTTTCAAGTTTGCCTAATTTGCAGGCTTTCTTTATTTTACTGCTAATTTTTATGCAATGACGTGAACTCACCAACCACGTTAGAGAATCCACCCGCTCACAATCATCGGGTATGCAGTGGACATGACTGATATCGGCAGCCTTTATTGGCCACCTTTGCAGAAGTTGTGGACCAGCCCCACCCCATATGCCGGCGCCAGTTGCAATAACGTCCTTCATCGCGGTGCGGGGCCGGGATGTGTTGCCCTTTGCCACGTGGGCGCGATAGGGTTGTGGGGCGTTTACCTTCGCAAAGGCGTACCCGCCGATGATAAAGCTGCTGCATACCGCCGATCTGCACTTGGATTCGCCCCTGCGCTCGCTCGCCCTGCGCAGCGAGGCATTGCGGGATCGTGTGCGGTCAGCCACCCGGATGGCGCTGGTGCGGATGGTGGAGTATGCGCTGGAGAACGGCGTGGATGGGGTGCTGATCGCGGGTGACCTGTATGACGGCACCGAGCGCAGCGCGAAGACCGCTGCTTTCCTGACCGCGCAATTCGACCGGCTGGATGCGGCGGGGATTGCGGTCTTTCTGATCAAGGGCAACCACGACGCCGAAAGCCCGATTACGGGCGAAATGGTCTTGCCCGGCAATGTCCATGTCTTCGATGGACATGGCGGGCGGCGGCAATTGGGGGAGCATCCGGTCTGGGTGCATGGGGTCAGTTTTCGCAATAAGCACGCGCCGGACTCCCTATTGCCCAAATTCGGTGCGCCGGTGGCGGGGGCGGTGAATATCGGGATGCTGCATACGTCACTGGCCGGGGCGGCGGGGCATGACCCCTATGCGCCGTGCTCGGTGGCCGATCTGGTGGCGACGGGGTTCGATTACTGGGCGTTGGGACATGTGCATGGGCGCGCCATTCATTCCGAGACACCGTGGGTGGTGATGCCGGGGATGCCGCAAGGCCGCGACATGGGCGAGGCGGGGCCGAAGACGGCAAGCGTGCTGACCATCGAGGATGGGACCGTCGCGGTATCCGAAATCCCCACATCGGGGGTCGAGTTCACGCGGGTCTCCGTCGATATTTCCGAGATGGAGGACGAAACCGCCCTACGCGCCCTGCTGCGTGAGCGGCTGGCGGCGGTTGTGCGTTCGCAGGCATCCGATGCCACCATCGCGCGGGTCACGCTGACCGGCAGCACGCCGCTATGCTGGCGTATCCAGCGGGATCGCGATGTCTGGGCCGAGGCACTGCACGAAATGGCCGAGGAGATGGGGAGCGTCTGGATCGAGAAGATCGCCTTCGACCTGACCGAACCGCAGGCGGAAACCGAGGCGGGCGGCACCACCGACCCCGCCGCCGCGCTGCATTGCCTGATGGACGAAGTGCGCGCCGATCCGGCCTTTCGCGCGCAAGCCTTATCGGAGGTCGAGACGATGCTGGGCCAGCTTGCCGCCGACCGCCGGGCCGAATTAGCCCCCGATGCCGACACCGCCACCGCACTCGCCGATAGACTGGCGCAGGGCGGGGCCGCGCGGATGATGGCGCGCATGAAGGGCGTGGCCTCCTGATGCGGTTACGGCGTCTCGATCTGGATTTCTTCGGCCATTTCACCGGGCGCAGCTTTGATTTCGGGGTGCGGCCTGAGGGGAAGCCGGATTTTCATATCGTCTACGGCCCGAACGAAGCGGGCAAGACGACGACGATGGAAGGGTTTTTGCGCCTGCTCTACGGGTTCGACGCGCGCGAAAGCTATGCGTTCATGCATGAGCGCAAGGCGCTGAAAGTGTCGGGCGTGCTGGATATCAACGGTGTGGAGACGGCCTATACGCGCCTGCCAACGCGCAACGCATCATTGGTCGATGCGACAGGTTCCCCCGTGCCACAGGCGGCTCTGGACCGCGTGCTGGCGGGCTTGGGGCAGGAGGAATATCGCAAGCTGCTATGCCTTGACGACGACACCATCGAGCGCGGCGGCAAGGAGATCATCGACAGCAAGGGCGATATCGGCCTGCTGTTGTTCGGGGCGAGCGCGGGGATCAGCGACCTGTCGGCGGTGCTGGCGCAGGTCGATAAGGATGCGCGCGACCTGTACCTGAAAGGCGGCAGCAAGTCGGAATTCCTTATGCTGCGCAAGGAATTGGAGGAGGTGAACGGGCGGATCAAGGAGATAGACGTCACCGCCACCGCCTATCGCGGCTTGCGCGAGATGGTCGCAAGCGCCGAGGCCGAGGAGGGTGAGGCGGAGGCCGAGCGGCTGGCCCTGCACGAACGAGCCGCGCGCCTGACGGCGATGGCCGAGGTGCTGCCACTGCTCGATACGATTGACGCGGAACGCACGCGCTTGGCGGCGTTTGCGCATTACCCTGAGCGATTGGATATCGACCCCGAAACCCTCGTCACGATGCTGGGCGAGCAAAGCGCGTATGAGGCGGATCAGGCGCGCCTGACCGGGGAGATCGAGGCGCTACGCAAGACGCTGGATAGCATCGACCGCGACCCCGACCGCCTATCACTGGCCGAGGCGTTGGAAAACCTCGAAGACATCAAGGCCGAATACCGGGCGGCGGAAAAGCACCTGCCGAACCGACTTGCATCGCAGGAGGACGCGACCCGGCGGATGCGGCGCTGCGCCGATGATCTGGGGGTGGATGGGGCGGTCGATCTGGCGACGCTGGCCCTGTCACCCGTGCAGTTCGCCGCGCTCGATGCGGGGCGCACGCGACTGAAGGATGCCCGCCGCGATGTGGCCGTGTTGCAAGACGACCTGCGCGATTTTGCCGAGCAGATCGCCGGGGGGGAGGATGCCCTCAAACGGCTGACCGATACTGCGCCGGAGGGGGCCGGTATCGCGGCGCTGCTGGATCGGTTTGACCGGGCCGCGCATGATGTGGCGGTGCAGCGTGTCGCGGATGCCGAAGCACGAGCGCGGGACGCCCTCGCCGCCATTTCGATCAAAGGTCATAGCTTCGACACGCCGCCGACCGTATCGCTGACGGCATCCGAAGCCGGGGAGATCGTCGACCGCCTCACCGACCTCACCCGCCGCCGAGAGGAGGAGGCGAAACGGATCGAGACGTTGGAGGCTGAAGATGCGCGGATCGAGACGAGGAAAGACGCCCTCGCCCTGCGCACGGGCCTCGTGACGGATGAGATCGTGCGCGAGGCGATGCATTCGCGCGAAACGCTGTGGACCGCGCATCGCGATGCCCTGTCGGACCCGACCGCCGATGCCTTCGAAGCGTCGATGCTGGCCGTCGATGACATGGTTGCGCGGCGGTTGGCGCAGGCTGAGGGTTTGGGCGAGCTGCGGGCGCTGGACACAGAACGTGCCGATCTTGCGGTTCAGCGAAAGCAGGCGCAGGCGGCGGTGACGCGGTTATCGGATGACATTGCCCAGACCCGCGTACCGCTCGATGCGATGCTGGTTGACACGGCGGTACCCCTGACGCCGACCCAAGGCGGGGTGGTGACGTGGTTGGAGCATCTGGAGGCCGCACAGACCGAAGCGCGGGCGGTGGCCGAGGCGACCCGCGCCGCCGCGCCGGTGCTGGCCAAGGCCGAAGCGCTAGCCGTCGATCTGGCGCAAATGCTACCCGATGCGCGGCCCGGCGACGGCCTTGCCGACCTGCTCGATGCCGCACAGGCCGGGGCCGAGGCGGCGCGCAGCCACGCCACCGATGTCGACAAGGCGCAAGCCACGCTCACCACCCTGCGCGACACCAGCGCCCGCCGCACCCGCAAGCTGACCGAGGCCGAGGCGGCGGTGGCGGAGGCCGAGGCGGCCTGGACCGCCCTCGTCACCGAGCATTGCGGCACCGCCATCGCGCCCGAAACCTTGCTCGCCTCGCTCGACCCGCTGCGCGATTTGCGCACGGCCAATGACGAACGCCTCGATCTGGCCGACCGCATCGAGAAGATGCAGGCCGAACAGTCGCGTTTTCAAGAGGCCGTTGCCGTGCTCGCGGGCGGTGAAACCGACGATCCGCTCGATACGTTCGCGGCCCTTGGCAGCGATGCGACCCTTGCCCGAAAGGCCGAGGACAGGTGGCTGGAGGCGACGGAGCAGCTGGATGCGAAGCTGTCCGAGTTGGAGGCGGCGGAAAACGCCCTCAGCGGTATAGCGACCAGAATCGCCCATCTCGGAGCGGCCTTCGACCCGACGATCCAGACCGACACCCTCGACGCGCTACGCGAGGCCGTCGGCATCGCGCATGGCGTGATTGCGGATCGGAAAACGCTGGTGGAGAACGAGCGGACCATCCGCACCCGCCTCGACGTCGCCGATATTGCCGAGGCCCGTGATGTGCTGGGTGACAGCAATGCCGACCGGATCGCCGCCGAACGCGCGGCCCTCGACACCGATATCGGGTTGGCCGATGCCCGCTATCGAACGGCGATACAGACCCATGCAAACGCCAATACCGCATTACGCGCTGTCACCGGCGATGCCGATGTTGCGCATCTGGTCGAACGGCGCAAAACGCTGGAATTACAGATGCAGGAGGTCGCGCTCGACTACCTCGAATTGCGGTTGGGCAATAGCTTGGCCGAAGAAGCCATTCGTCGGTACCGCGACGCCAATCGCAGTGCGATGCTGACAGCGACCGAAACGGCCTTTGCTGAATTGACCAATGGGGCATACACGCGGCTGACGACCCTGCCGGATGGGCAATCCGAAACGCTGCTCGCCATTGATGCGGCGGGTATGAGCAAGGCGGCGGATGGCATGTCGAAGGGAACACGGTTCCAACTATTCCTCGCCCTGCGCGCCGCCGCCTATGAGCAAATG
>CALJIU010000255.1 GCA_937974055.1 uncultured Neomegalonema sp.
CAACGGCATCGCGAAGCGCATCGAGGGCGCAATCGACCGCATTCTCGCCAATCAGACGGGCAACGGCGCCTTTGGCCTGTGGCGGCCTGCGGGGGGTGATTTCTGGCTCGACGCCTATGTCACCGATTTCCTGAGCCGCGCAAAAGCCGCCGGATACGCCGTGCCCGACCGTGCCTTCGAGACGGCCCTGTCGAACCTGCGCAACCGAGTGGCCTATGTGGGGGACTTCGACAAAGGCGGCGAAGCCCTCGCCTATGCCCTGATGGTGCTGGCCCGCGAGGGAACCGCCAGCATCGGCGACCTGCGCTACTATGCCGATGCAAAGGGCGAGGCGTTCGGCACGGCATTGGCTCAGGCGCATTTGGGCCGCGCCCTTGCGCTCTATGGCGAGCAACGGCGCGCGGACACCATGTTCCGCCTCGCCAGCGCCAATTCCAGCACCCGCAAACGCGGCTGGCGCAGCGATTACGGCAGCGTCCTGCGCGATACCGCCGGGGTGCTGGCCTTGGGCGTCGAAGCGGGGTCGCAGGCCATCGACACGAAACGCCTGACGCAACGCATCACCAACCGTATCGCAGACCACGAACACACCTCGACGCAGGAGAAGGTTTGGACCCTGCTCGCCGCAAATGCCCTGCTCAAAGACGCGGCGACCGCCTCGATCCGCATGGATGGCCGCGCCGTCGATGGGTCGGTCGTGGAAGTGCTGGAGGCGGACGGCGACCCCGTCACCATCGAAAATACCGGCGACGAGGCGATCAGCGCGATGCTCACCACCTTTGGCGTTCCGACCGAACCGGAACCCGCCGGGGGCAACGGGTACGGCATCGAGCGAACCTATTTGACGATGGAGGGCGATGAGGTGTCGCCCGATGCCGTGGCGCAGAACGAGCGTCTTGTCGTGCTGCTCGACGTGACCGATGCGCGGCAGGCACAGGCCCGCCTGATGGTGGATGATGCCCTGCCCGCCGGGTTCGAGATCGACAACCCGACCCTGCTGCGCGCGGGCGATATCGCCGCCCTCGACTGGTTGCCCGATACCGCACAGGCCGACCATGCCGAGTTTCGCTCCGACCGCTTTATCGCGGCGGTGACCACGCGCGGCGACTTTTCGCTTGCCTATATCGTGCGGGCGATATCGCCGGGCACCTTCCACCACCCGGCGGCCATCGTCGAGGACATGTATCGCCCCGAATTCCGCGCCCGCACGGCGGCGGGAACGGTGGTGGTGAAGTGACGGAGAGCGCCGCTGCCCCGGCCTTGAGCCGGGGCCACCCCGAACGAGGACCGTTATTGAAGGAGGCCTCGCATCGGGTGCGGGGCAGCGGTGGTTCTTTGCGGCGCTGCATCCTCGCTGTCGCCCTCGCCATCGGCATCACCGCCGTCGCCACCGACCACTGGATCGCCAACACCACCCTCCCCTCGCTATTCCCCCCGGTCAGTGCCACCGTCCTTGACCGCAACGGTACGCTCCTGCGCGCCTATCAGGTCGAAAGCGGTCTGTGGCGGTTACCCGTTTCCGCGTCGGAGGTGGACCGCGACTACATCGCCATGCTCTTCGCCTACGAGGATAAACGGTTCCACGACCACGGCGGCGTCGATCTGCGGGCAATGGCACGCGCGGCGTGGTCGTCGGTCAAGGCCGGGCGCATCGTCTCTGGTGGTTCGACCCTCACGATGCAGGTGGCCCGGCTGCTGGAGGATGCACCGACCCGTTCGTTTCGCGCCAAGCTGCGACAGATCCGGGTGGCGCTGGCGCTGGAGCGGCAGTTGGACAAGGCCGCGATCCTCGACCTCTACCTGACGCTCGCCCCCTTTGGCGGCAATATCGAGGGCGTGCGCGCGGCCAGCCTCGTCTGGTTCGGACAGGAACCGCGCCGCCTGACGCCCGCCCAAGCCGCCCTGCTCGTCGCCCTGCCCCAATCGCCGGAGGATCGCCGCCCCGACCGCCACCACAAGGCCGCCCGTGCCGCCCGCGACCGGGTGCTCGCCCGTGTCGTGGGGGCGGGGGCGCTGGCGGCAGGGGATGCCCGCGCCGCACGGACCGAAACCGTCCCTACCGAACGCCTCCCCTTTCCTCAACTCGCCCCGCATTTGGCGAATAGGGTTGTGCAGGAAAGAATTGCCAGACGATCGCTACAGGCTTCTCCCTCTCCCCCCGCAGGCGGGGGGAGGAGTACATCGCATATGGTCGTCACAACCACCCTAGACGCCACGCTCCAAGCCGATCTCGAAGCCCTGCTGCGCCAGCGCGCCAGAACCCTCGGCCCTGCCATTTCAGCGGCGGCCATTGTCGCGGATCACCAAACCGGCGACATCCTCGCCAGTGTCGGGTCGGCGGACCTGATGGACCCGCGCCGCAAGGGTTTCATCGACATGACCCGCGCCGTCCGCTCCCCCGGCTCGACGCTCAAACCCTTGATATTCGGGCTGGCTTTCGAGCAGGGATTGGCCCATCCCGAAACCCTGATCGACGACCGGCCCACCGCCTTCGGGCGCTATGCCCCGCAGAATTTCGACCGGCGCTATTACGGCACCGTCAGCGTGCGCAAAGCCCTGCACCTGTCGCTCAACATCCCCGCCGTTGCGGCGTTGGAGGGGGTTGGCCCCGCACGTATGATCGCCCGGATGCGCCGCGCGGGGGCCACCCCGATCCTGCCACCGGGGGACGCGCCGGGTCTGGCCATTGCCTTGGGCGGCTTGGGCATGACGCTCACCGATCTGGTGCAGCTTTATGCGGGCATGGCGCGAGGGGGCGAGGCGGTTGCGTTGCGGTCGTTAGGAAAACGCTGCCCCGCACGTGATGCGGGGGCGTCTTCCGCATGTGCGATGAACGAGGAGGCCCCGCATCACGTGCAGGGCAGCGAAAATCCTGATATCCTGACCCCCGAAGCCGCATGGCATGTGGCCGATATCCTCGCGGGTGCGCCCGTTCCCGGCGGGGCGGCCCCCGACACCCTCGCCTTCAAGACCGGCACTTCATACGGCCACCGCGATGCCTGGGCGGTCGGCTTCGATGGGCGGCATGTCATCGGCCTGTGGTTCGGCAGACCGGATGGCGCCGCCGCCCCCGGCATCCTGGGATTACAAACCGCCGCCCCGGTACTGTTCGAGGCTTTCGCCCGCCTCAAACCCGCTCCGACCCCCCTGCCCGTCGCCCCGGCCACGGTGTTGCGCCTACCCAATGCCGACCTGCCGCAGCCCCTGAAACGCTTTCGCAGCCGCACAAGCCCCGCGACCCAAGCAAATGCCCCGAAGATCGCGTTTCCCCCGGATGGCGCAAAGCTGGCATGGCGCAGCGGCGACCCCCTTGCGCTCAAAGTCGGCGGCGGCACGGCCCCCTTTACATGGCTGGTGGATGGCGCGCCCCTTCCCGCCGATCCCTTTGCGCGGCAAGTGCTGGCCACACCGGATGGTCCCGGCTTCCTATCCATCTCGGTCATCGACGCGCTTGGCAAAGCGGCAAGGGCGCGTGTCAGAATAGAATAGCGACACAATTGCACGGCTCGCCCTATATCGCCGGAATGACGGTGATGACCCGTATCATTGCGGACATGAACGGATAAACTGGCCCTATGCGATTCCTGCTGCGCAGCTTGATCGGTACCATAATCGTCGTCGGACTCGCGTTCGTCGTGCTGTCTATCGGCGTCTCGCGCTACAGCGCCGCCAAGCAGGAAGCGGCGGTCGAGCGGCCCAAACGTCCCGCGCCGGAGCGCGTCTACACCATCCGCGACCAGATTCTCGAACCGGCCACCGTCACCCCGGTGATGACCGCCTACGGCACCATCGAAGCGGGCCGCACCCTCGAACTGCGCGCGGCGCAGCCCGGCAAGATTGTCGATATCGCGGGCAGCTTTCGCAATGGCGCAAAGATCACGGACGGCACACTGCTGGTGCGCATCGACCCCGCCGACACCCGCTCGCGTGAGGCCGATGCGGTGAATACCTTGGCCGATGCCCGCTCCCGCGAGCAACAGGCCGTGCAGTCGGTCGGGCTGGCCGAGGCGGAACTGGCCGCAGCCCAACGCCAACTCGATCTACGGCGCGAAGCCCTGCGCCGCCGGGTCGAACTGGCCAGTCGCGGCCTCATCGCCCGCGCATCGGTCGAAAACGACCAACTCGCCTTTGCCTCCGCCGATCAGGCCGTCATCACTCGGCGGCAAGCGCTGGCCAATGCCCGCAAGCAGGTCGAGCAAGCCCGCATCGCCATCGACCGTGCGAATATCACGGTGGGCGATACGCGCCGCAACGTGGCCGACACCACCATCACCGCCCCCTTCCCCGGCGTGCTGAACGACACCAATGCCGTTCTGGGCCGCCTCGTCGGGACGAACGAAACGCTCGGTCGCCTCATCGACCTCACCGCGCTGGAAATCGCCTTTCGAGTTTCCGACGCGCAATTCTCGCGCTTGCTGGGCGATAACGGTGCATTGTTGCCGCTTGAGGCCACGGTTTCGTTGTCGCTGGGCGAGCGGCGCATCGATGCCCGCGCCGTCCTCGACCGTATCGCCGCCACCACCGAGGCCGAAGGCGGGCGCACCGTCTATGCCACCATCGCCGCCGATGCCGACACCCCGCTGCGCCCCGGCGATTTCGTCTCGGTCGCGGTGAACGAACCGCCGCTGACACAGGTGGCCGAGATCCCCGCCCGCGCCGCCACCGAGGATGGGCGCATCTTTCTGATCGGCGAGGATAACCGGCTGGAGGAGGCGACGGTTCGTATCCTGCGCCGGATGCAGGATACGCTGGTCATCGCCGACGCCCCCTTCGGACGGCGCATGGTCGCCGAACTGCGCCCTCAGCTTGGCCCCGGTATCAAGGTTCAAAACCCCGAAGAAGCCCTCGTCGCGCAGGAAGAAGCGAAGAAGAAAGCCGCCGAACGCCGCGCAAAACGGGGTGGAGGTGGGGGCAGGCCCGGCGGAAAACCTGGCGGAAAACCCGAAGGGGGCAAGCCCGAAGGCCGCAGACCCGGCAAGGGTGGCGAGAGCAAGGGACGCCCCGGCGGCAAGCCGGATGCCGAAAAACCCGCCGCAGCAGCCCCCGCAAAGCCGGAGGGCAGCTCGTGACCCGACGTCGCCAATCGTTTTCGCGGTATGTCGCCACCCCGTCGCTTGACCCACGAGTGTCCGGCAGCATACGGATCGAAAAGACATTGTCTTGCCGCGACTTCCGCTGCACGGCGCGATACGCGGCATCCATCGTGCAACAAGCCTTGAGGAATGGACCCCGCGATCAAGTCGCGGGGCGACACTGTATTGACCGCGATTGCTATGCGAAAAGACAAATAATCGGATTTTATCTCAGTGCAGGACAGAAAGTAGCACCGAAGAACCTGCAACCGGACACTCGTGCGCTTGACCACGGGGTCGATCCATCTGCACGGCAGGCAATGACCGCTCCTGATCTTGCGAGGCTCACCCCATGAGCGGCCCCTCCGACCGCCCCGGTGACGCGGGCAAGGGCTTCCTCGCCTATTTCGTCAACCATCGCACGGCGGCGAACCTGCTGCTGGTGCTGATGCTGCTTGCCGGGGTCTTTGCCGCGACCAAGCTGCGCGCGCAGTTCTTCCCCGATATCGTCCGCGATACCGTCACGGTCGGCGTGGCATGGGAAGGGTCCGGCGCGCAGGACGTCGATGAAGGCGTCGTCACCGTTCTCGAACCCCCGCTGCTCGCCGTTACGGGCGTCGAGGAAGTGATCTCCACCTCCCGCGAAGGCTCGGCCCGGATCGTACTGACCTTCGAGGACGGGTACGATATGGGGCAGGCCGCCGATGATGTGCAGGCGGCGGTGGACAGCGTCTCTACCCTGCCCGACGAGATCGAAGACCCCACCGTCACGCGCGGCGTCTATCGCGACCGGGTGGTCGATATCGCCATTACCGGCGATGTCGGGATCGACCGCCTTGCCGCCTATTCCGACGAATTGATCGCCCGGTTATTCCAAGGTGGTGTCTCGCAGACCAGCGTTTCGGGCATCCCCGAAACCGTCATTACCGTGCAGCCCAGCACCGAAAAGCTGCTGCGCTATAACCTGACCCTCACCGAAGTCGCCGATGCCGTCACGCGCCAGACCACCGGCGTCCCCACGGGCGAGGTGGATGCACGGGCGCAGCGGGTGCGGGCGGGCGAGGATCGCCGCTCGATCCCCGAAATCGGTGCGACCCCCATCCGCACCCTGCCCGATGGCACGCAGCTAACCCTGCGCGATGTGGCCACCATTCGCGATGCGGGCTTTCGCGATGCCGTTCAGATCTTCCGCAACGGCCAGCCGTCGATCCTCGTCAGCGCCGAACGTTCGGCCTCCGGCGATGCGCTGAAGGTGCAGGAAATCGTGGATAAGGTCGTGGGCGACATGCGCTCCAGCTTGCCCGACGGGGTCGAGATCGTCACGGGCCGGTCGCGCGCCGAACCGATTGCCGACCGCCTGAACATGCTGATCCGCAACGGGTTGAGCGGTCTGGCGCTGGTGCTGATCCTGCTGTTCCTGTTCCTGTCGGCACGCACGGCGTTCTGGGTGGCGGCGGGTATCCCCATCTCGATCGCCGCGACCTTGGGCATCATGTATGCCAGCGGCCAGACGCTGAACATGATCTCGATGTTCGGCCTGATTATCAGCCTTGGAATCATCGTGGACGATGCCATCGTCGTGGGCGAGCACGCGGATGACCTGCGCCGCAAGGGATTTTCGCCCTCGGCGGCGGCGGCTACGGCGGCGCGGCGGATGTCTTCCCCCGTCATCAGCGCCTCGATCACCACCGTCATCGCCTTTGCGGGCCTGACGGCGGTGGGCGGGCGGTTCGGGTCGCTGATCGAGGCGATCCCCTTCGTCGTCTGCGCCGTCATCGTGGCCAGCCTGATCGAAAGCTTTCTGATCCTGCCCGCGCATATGAAGCATGCGCTTTCCGCCAAGAACGCCAAGCCGTGGTACGACTGGCCCAGTCGCCAGTTCAACAAGGGCTTCAACTGGTTCCGCGACACCCTGTTCCGTCCGTTCGTCACATGGGTCGTGCGGCTGCGCTACGTCACGCTGGCGGCGGCGGTTTCGCTATTGCTGTTCTCCATCTCGATGCTGGTGGATGGCACGGTGCGGTGGGAATTCTTCTCCCGCCCCGAACAGGGCACCATCTCGGCCAATGTCATCATGCAATCCGGTGCCACGCGCGAGGATACGCGCAAGATGCTGGATGAGATGAACCGCGCCCTTTTGGTGGTTAACGAACGCTACGAACAGAAACACGGGACCGCCCCCCTCGATTTCGCCGTTTCGCGACTGGGCGACAATGTCGGCTGGCGATTCTCTGCGGGGGATAACAAGCCCGCCGACCTGCTGGGCGGGTTTCAGGCGTCCCTGATCGACGCCGATAAGCGGGACTATTCCTCCTACAAGTTTCAGGCGGATTGGAACGACGAGATCACCGTTGCGCCCGAAGTCGAGCTTTTCTCGCTACGCTCATCACGCGCGGGGCCGGGGGGCGACGCTATCGATGTGAAGTTCACCGGGGCCGATGCGCAAACCCTCAAGGATGCATCGGAGGCGCTGAAAGCGGGCCTTGCGAAGCTCGATGGCGTTTCCGGCCTTGATGACAGCCTCGTCTACGACAAGGTGGAACTGGTCCTGACGCTGACCCCACGGGGCGAGGCGCTGGGCTTCACCACGCAGAATCTGGGCCGCGAGTTGCGCGCCCGCCTTACCGGCATCGACGCCGCCGAATTTGCCCGCAACGCGCGTCAGGTGACCGTGCGGGTCGAGCCGCCCGCTGGTGAGATCGGGGCCGATTACCTCGACACTGCCTATATCCGCGCGCCGGGCGGGGCCATCGTCACCTTGGGCGAGATCGTCAAGGTCCGCGCCCGGCAGGGTTTTGCGTCGATCATTCGGCAGGACGGCCTGCGCGTGGCCAGCGTCACCGGCGAGATCGACGATGCGCCGGGGATGCAGGCGGCGGTCTATGATGTGCTGGAGGGCGCGCTATTGCCCTCGATTGCCGCCGAATACGGGGTCGAATACCGCACGGCGGGCGCGGCGGAGGATGAGCGTGCCTTCTTGGGCGATGCTTTCTTCGGCTTCATGCTGTGCCTTGCGGGGATCTATCTGACCCTTTCATGGGTCTTTGCGTCATGGGTGCGCCCGCTCGTGGTGATGCTGGTCATCCCCTTCGGTCTGATCGGGGCGATGTGGGGGCATTACTGGATGGGGCTGTCACTCTCGATGTTTTCGGTCGTGGGGCTGATCGGCATGTCGGGCATCATCATCAACGATTCCATCGTGCTGGTGACGACCATCGACGAGTACGCCGAAAAGCGGGGGCGGATTCCGTCGATCATCGCGGGCAGCGCCGACCGTTTGCGCGCGGTGGTGCTGACCACGCTCACCACCGTCGGCGGATTGACGCCGTTGTTGTTCGAGCAGTCGCGGCAGGCATTGTTCCTGAAACCAACGGTGGTCACGCTGGCCTTCGGCCTGGGTTTCGGCATGGTCCTCGTGCTGTTGGTCACGCCGTCGGTCATGGCCGTCGAGCATGATATCCGCATGGCGCTCACCTCGCTGCGCCATGCCTTCAAGCTGCGGCAGAAACGCTACGCTCAGGCGGTTCAGGCGCGCAGGAGACGCCGGGTGGGTCGCCCCCGCCCCGGCAATTTCGTCCCCGCCGCCACCGGATACCCCTCGAACCGCAACCAGCCCTATCAGGATGCGGCGGAATAGGCGTATATCGCCTGATGACCTATGCTTTTCTCGCCCCCTTCGTCTGGTTCGCCTTCGTCGCCTCGATCACGCCGGGGCCGAATAACCTGATGCTCATGGCATCGGGGGCGAATTTCGGATTTCGCCGCACCATGCCGCATATGATGGGCGTGGGCCTCGGCTTCATCTTCATGGTGGCGATGGTCGGCATCGGCCTTGCGGGCGTGTTCGTCGCCTTCCCGTGGACCTATACCGCGCTGAAGATCGCCAGCATCGTCTACCTGCTCTACCTTGCATGGAAGATCGCGAATGCCGCCCCGCCGACACCGGGGGCCGAAGCGGGGAAACCGTTCAGCTTTCTGCAAGCCGCCGCCTTCCAATGGGTCAATCCAAAGGCATGGGCGATGGCGGTCAGCGCCGTTACCGTCTACGCCCCGTCGCAGGATACCGGCGCGATGCTGTTGATCGCGGCCATCTTCGGCGCGGTCAACATGCCGTCGATCAGCCTATGGGTCGTGATGGGCCAGCAGATGCAACGTTTCCTGACCAACCCCGCCCGCCTGCGCACCTTTAACATCGTCATGGCCCTGCTACTGGTCGCCTCGCTCGTTCTGGTGCTACGGTCGGAATGAAACAGGAGGGCGGCACATGTTTGAGGGTTTCGAGCGGTTCGATATCGACACCGATGGCGCGACGATCCACGGGGTGACGGGGGGCAGCGGCCCACCCCTGCTGCTGCTGCATGGCAATCCGCAGACCCATGCGATGTGGCACAAGATCGCCCCCGCGCTGGCCGAACGGTTTACGGTGGTGGCCTGCGACCTGCGCGGGTATGGCCGCTCGTCCAAGCCGCCCAGCACGCCCGACCATGCGCCCTATTCCAAGCGCGTCATGGCCGCCGATATGGTGCGGGTGATGGAAAGTCTCGGCCACCCCCGCTTTATGGTCGGTGCCCATGACCGGGGGGCGCGGGTGGCGCATCGGATGGGGTTGGACTGGCCCGAAAGCGTGTCGCGCATGGCGCTGCTGGACATCGCCCCCACGCGCGAGATGTATCGCGAGACGAGTGATGGATTCGCCCGCGATTACTGGCATTGGTTCTTCATGGTCCAGCCCGCGCCCCTGCCCGAAGCGATGATGAGCGCGGACCCGGATGCCTTTTGGCGCTGGAAATGCGGGGGCAAGGGTAAGGGGCTGGATCATTTCTCGGCGGCGGCGCTGGAGGATTATCTGCGCGCCTTTCGCGACCCCGAAACCGTGCGCGCGACCTGCGAGGATTACCGGGCGGCGGCCACCATCGACATTCGCCA
>CALJIU010000256.1 GCA_937974055.1 uncultured Neomegalonema sp.
GTTCGGCATCGCCGCACGCAGCTCTCGCAGCCGCTGCCACGGGTCTTCCTGAAGGAAACGATAGGCCACGTCGAAGGTCGCCCCGCCCCAGCATTCCATCGAGAACAGGTTCGGCAGCGTCGCGGCATAGGCGGGGGCGACACGCAGCATGTCGATACTGCGCATCCGTGTGGCGAGCAGCGATTGATGGGCGTCGCGCATGGTCGTGTCGGTCAGCAGCAGCCGGTCCTGCGCCAGCATCCAATCGGCCACCGCCTTCGGCCCTTGCGCGTCGAGCATCTGTTTCAGGCTATCGGGCGCGGCGGTCGTGACCATCGGCCCCTTTGGCGCGCGCGTATCGGCGGGGGGACGGGGCCGACCCGATGCCTCCGGATTGCCATTGACGGTGATGTCGCCGATGAAGGTCAGCATACGTGTGGCCCGGTCGCGCCGCCGCTCGAATTCGAACAGGGCGGGTGTCTCGTCGATGAATTTAGTGTGGTAGGTATCGTCGAGGAAATCGGGGTGTTTCAGCAGGTTTTCGACGAACGCGATATTCGTCGCCACGCCGCGAATGCGAAACTCGCGCAAGGCCCGATCCATGCGGGCGATGGCCGCTTCGGGCGTGGGCGCCCAAGCCGTTACCTTCTCCAACAGGCTGTCATAATAGCGGGTGATGACCGCGCCGGAATAGGCCGTGCCGCCATCCAACCGGATGCCGAAGCCAGTTGCCCCGCGATAGGCGGTAATGCGGCCATAATCGGGGATGAAGTTGTTCAGCGGGTCTTCGGTGGTGATCCGGCACTGAATTGCGTGACCATTGAGTTCCACATCGCCCTGCGAAGCCGCGCCGGTCGCCTCGGCCATCGTCTTACCCTCGGCGATCAGGATTTGCGCGCGCACGATGTCGATGCCGGTCACTTCCTCCGTCACCGTATGTTCGACCTGAACGCGGGGGTTCACCTCGATAAAGAAGAATTCCTCGGTATCCATATCCATCAGGAATTCGACCGTGCCCGCGCATTCGTAGTTCGCATGGCGCGCGATCTTCAGGCCCAGTTCGTTGATCTCGGCCCGCTGCGCATCGGTCAGGTACGGCGCAGGCGCGCGTTCCACGACCTTTTGATTGCGGCGCTGGACCGAACAATCACGTTCGTACAGATGCAGTAGCGTCCCTTGCGAGTCGCCCAAGACCTGCACCTCGACATGCCGCGCCTTCTTGACCAGCCGTTCCAGATAGCCCTCGCCATTGCCAAAGGCGGCCTCGGCCTCGCGCCGCCCCTCGCGCACCTTTGCCGCCAACTCGTCCGGCCCGTGGATGGGCCGCATTCCACGCCCACCACCGCCCCAAGACGCCTTGAGCATCAGCGGGTAACCCACGGCCTCGGCCATCGCGGTAATCTGCTCCATCGCACCGGGGGCATCGGGATCGGGCAGCACATCCGTCGCAGGCACCACCGGCACGCCCGCCGCAATCGCCGCTTGCCGCGCGCTGGCCTTGTCGCCCAGCATCCGCATCGTCTCGGCCTTCGGCCCGATGAAGGTGATGCCATTGGCCATGCAGGCATCGACGAAATCGGGGTTTTCCGACAAGAGGCCATAGCCCGGATGGATCGCATCCGCCCCGCATTGCTTGGCCACGCGGATGATCTCGTCGATGGACAGATACGCCTCGACCGGACCCATCCCCTCGCCGATATGATAGGCTTCGTCCGTCTTGAAGCGGTGAAGCCCCAGCTTGTCCTCTTCGGCGTAGACCGCGACCGTAGCTTTGCCCAACTCGTTCGCCGCCCGGCTGATGCGAATGGCAATCTCGCCACGATTGGCGATGAGGATTTTCTTGAAGTCGGTCATGGCCCGCCCTTGCGTCCTGCTGCGTTGCCGCAACGCTTAAGGCGATTCCGTTGGAAAGGGAACATTCGACAACCCCGAAACGGTCTTGCACGCCGCCAGCGGTTCCCGTAGCCGAAGTGGAACCGACAGACGGAAAGCCCGCCATGACCCTCGTTACCTTGCTCGACTACCTCGGCATCGCCCTATTCGCGGCAACCGGGGCGCTGGCGGCGTCTCGGCGGGAGTTGGACTTGATCGGATTCATGTTCCTCGGCGCGGTGACGGGAATCGGGGGCGGAACGGTGCGCGATCTGATCCTCGACGTGCCGGTCTTCTGGGTGGCGCAGCCGGTGCATATTATGATCTGCGCGGCCAGTGCCGTATTGGTCTATTTCACCGCGCATCTGGTGGAGTACCGCTATCGCCTGCTGCTGTGGCTGGATGCAGTTGCGCTGGCCGCTTATGCGGTGTTCGGGGCGTATAAAGGGCTGGTCGTCACCGGGTCGCCCGTCATTGCGGTCGTCACGGGGGTGCTTACCGGGACGCTGGGCGGCATCTTGCGGGATGTGCTGGCAAATGAGCCATCCGTGTTGCTGCGCAAGGAAATCTACGTCACCGCCGCCATGGCCGGGGCGTCGGGATACGTGCTGGCCTCGATTGCCGGATTGCCGCCGCCCTTCCCCTCCGCCATCGGTTTTGCGCTGGCATTGGGCACTCGCAGCGCGGCGCTGGCCTTTGGCTGGACCCTACCGACATACAGGTCGCGGCCCGGACGTGATATTCCCTGATCGTCAAAAGCCCTTACGCGCCCTCAGGGCCGCCGTGATCGTGCCGTCATCGAGGTAATCGAGTTCACCGCCGATAGGCACACCCTGCGCCAGCGTCGTCAGCGTCACACCCGTCTCTTCCAGCGCATCGGCGATGTAATGCGAGGTCGTCGCGCCGTCGATGGTGATGTTGAGCGCGAGGATCACTTCCTCGATGCCCTCCGCCTTCACCCGCGCGGCGAGGTCAGGGATGCGCAGGTCTTCGGGCGAGATGCCATCGAGAGCGGAGAGGACGCCGCCAAGCACATGGTAGCGCCCCTTGAACGCCCCGGCCCGCTCCATCGCCCACAGGTCGCCCGCCTGCTCGACCACGCAAAGCGTCGACCGGCTGCGGGTCGTATCGCAGCAGATGCCACAGGGATCGCGCGTATCGATGGCCCCGCAGACCGAACATTCGGTGACCGTCTCGGCCACCTCCGCCATTGCTTTGGCCAGCGGTTCCAGCAGGACTTCACGCTTGCGGATAAGGGCAAGCGCGGCCCTGCGACCGGAGCGCGGCCCGAATCCGGGCAGTTTCGCGAGCAGGTCGATCAGCCGCTGAATCTCGTCGCCGCTGTTGTGGTTTGGGTTTACGTCGATGGGATTTCCCTCGCTGGTATGAAGGGTGAATCTAGGGAAAGTGAGGGGGATGTAAAGGCACGCTTTGACAGGGACGCGACGATCTTTCACCGTGCGTCCAAACCGGAGACAAATGCCATGCCCGCTGCGCTAAACCCCACTATCGAACGCCTCGCCACCCCGGCGATTCCCGCCGTGCAAGCCTGGGCGCGGGCCTATGATGGGCGGCAGGGTCCATTGCTCGACCTGAGCCAAGCCGTGCCGGGCTATCCGCCGCCCCCTGAAATGCTGGGTTGGCTGGGCGAGATGGCCGCGTCGGTGGATGCGACCGGGTACGGCAATATCGAGGGGGAGGACGCGCTGCGCGAGGGGTATGCGGCGCATGTTTCCGGGCTATACGGGGCGGCGATAGCGGCGGGGGAGACGCATATCACCTCCGGCTGTAATCAAGCCTTCGTCGCCACAGCGATGACCGTGGCGGGCGCGGGGGATGCGGTGCTGATGACGACGCCCTGCTATTTCAACCACGAAAGCACGCTGGCGATGCTGGGCATCGGGACGCGGTTCGTGGAGTGCCGCGCGGAAGACGGGTTCTTGCCCGCCCCCGATGCCGTGCGTGCAGCGCTGACGCCGGAAGTGCGGGCCTTCGCGCTGGTCAGTCCGAACAATCCGACGGGGTGCATCTATCCCGCCGACTTGCTGGACGAGTTGTTCGAGGTCTGCAAAGCGGCGGGGGTCTGGCTAATCGTCGACGAAACGTATCGCGATTTCATGGCGGCGGAGGGTCGGCATAGGTTGCTGCGCCGGGACGATTGGCGCGACGGGATGATCCAGCTTTACAGCTTCTCGAAATCCTTCTGCATTCCGGGGCATCGGCTGGGGGCGGTCGTCGCCGGGGAGCGGGTGATCGAGGGGATCGCGAAGGTGATGGACAACCTGCAAATCTGCGCCCCCCGCGCGGCACAGATCGCGGTGGCGAAGGGGCTGGAACCACTGGCTGAGTGGCGTGAAGCAAATCGGACCGAGATCGGGCGGCGGGCGGTGGCCTTGCGCGAAACGATGGCAACCGCGCCGGGCTGGGAGATCGGGGCGATGGGGGCGTATTTCGCCTATATCCGACATCCCTTCACAAATCGCGGATCGGTGGAAGTGGCGCAGATGCTGGCGGAGAAAGCGGGGGTATCCTGCCTGCCGGGGGCGTTCTTCGGCGCAGGGCAGGATGGATATCTGCGGGTCGCTTTTGCCAATGCGGATGTGGAAACTATTGCGCAGCTTGGACCGCGTTTGAGGGAGATGAACGATGCTTGAGGAACGGGCATGGGTGCCGAAACCCTGCGAAACGCGGGTGATGGAGGTCGCGGGCGAAACGGCAGCGCGCTCCGCCACGCAAGCCGCCGCGCGGGTCGAAGCGCTGGCCCTGCGCAATCGCGAGATTCACGAGCGGGACTGCTTCAATCTCAATCCCGCAACCAACGTGATGAACCCACGCGCCGAGGCGATGCTGTCGGCGGGCATCGGGTCACGGCCCTCGCTGGGCTATCCGGGCGATAAATACGAGATGGGGCTGGAGGCCATCGAGGAGATCGAGGTCATCTGCGCCGAACTCTGCGCGCAGGTCTTCGATGCGAAATACGCGGAAATCCGGGTACCATCGGGGGCGCTGGCCAATCTCTACGGCTTCATGGCGACCTGCAAGCCGGGGGATACGATCATCGCACCGCCCGCCAGCATCGGGGGGCATGTGACGCATCATCTGGCCGGATGTGCGGGGCTGTTCGGGCTGAAGACAGTGGATGCGCCGGTCGATGCGGATGGGTATTCGGTCGATATCGACGCGCTGCAAACGCTGGCGCGGCAGGTACGACCAAAGCTGATCACCGTGGGCGGCAGCTTGAATCTGTTCGAGCATCCGGTGGCCGAACTGCGGGCGATTGCCGACGAGGTAGGCGCGAAAGTCATGTTCGACGCGGCCCATCAATGCGGGATCATCGCCGGGCGGGCATGGCGCAATCCGCTGGCGATGGGCGCGCATTTCATGACGATGAGCACCTACAAAAGCCTCGGCGGACCGGCAGGGGGTCTGATCGTCACCAACGATGCCGATATCGCCGAACGTCTGGATGCCATCGCCTTTCCCGGCATGACGGCGAATTTCGACGCGGCGAAATCGGCGGCGCTGGCTCTGACGATGGTGGATTGGGTCGAGCATGGCGAGGCGTATGCGCGGGAGATGATCGCGGTGGCGCAAGCCTTCGCGGCGGCGCTGGAGCGGGCCGGATTGCCCGTATTTGCGGCCAATCGGGGGGTCACGAACTCGCATCAATTCGCGGTCGAAGCGGCGGCATTCGGGGGCGGTCAGGCGGCGTCGAAGACACTGCGCAAAGCCGGTTTCCTCGCCTGTGGCATCGGCTTGCCCATCGCGGAGGTGCCGGGCGACATGAACGGGCTGCGCATCGGCACGCCGGAACTGGTGCGCTGGGGCGTAACCGTGCAGCGGGTGGCCGAGATCGCTGACCTCGTGGCGCGGGCGCTGCGCACGGATGATCCGGCGGCGCTGGCGGCGGAAACCCGCGCGCTTCGGGCGGAGTTTGCGGACTTGCACTACGTGGTGGGGTAGCGCAACAGGACCGTTCTGCTCCGGGCGCAGACCCGGAGCCTCGATCTACGGGTACTATCTTGCGAGGCTCCGCATCTCCGTGCGGAGCAGAGCGGATCATTTTAGTTCGACTACCCCATCAATCCCGGCGGCAACGGCATGTCTCCCATCATCTTTTGCATCTCTTCCTGTGCGCGCACGCCCGCTTTTTCTTGGGCGGCAGAGATGGCCGCGACGATCAGGTCTTGCACGACCTCTGCATCTTCAGGCTTGAGCAACGAGGGGTCGATGGCCAATCCGACCAGCTTGCCCTTAGCATTGGCGGTGGCCGTGACCATGCCCGCGCCGGACGATCCCTCGACATGGATATGCTCCAACGCTTCCTGCGCTTCGAGCGCTTTGGCCTGCATCTCTTTGGCTTGGCTCATCAGCTTGCCGATATCGGCCATGTTTTTCAGTCCGTCGAACATTCAGTTCTCTCCCAGAAGGTCCATGTCGTCGTCATCCTCGTCATCGTCGAGGCCGTCGAACTCTTCTGGCATATCGGGTTGGACGGCGGTGACAGTCAAGGGGATGGCGCGCAATTCCGCATCGGGAAAGGCGGCGAGGCCCGCCGCGACGAGGGGATGCTTGCGCACGCGGATATCGAGGCTGGCCGCTACCGATGCTTCCGTTTCCGCCAGCGTCGGCAACCCCTCGTCGTCACCTATCGATACGATCCAGCGACTATCGGTCCATGCGTTCAACTTCGACGCAAGCGAACCGGCCAAGTCTTCGGGGGCACCATTGGCGGGCCGAAATTCGATGCGCCCAGGCTTGTAGGAAATCAGGCGGACGAAGGAACGCACATTCGTATGAAGAATGCCGTCGCGCTTTTTACTGATAAGCGCGAGAACGCCGTCGAAATCCTGCGGCAGATCGACGGTTTCCGCCTGTGGTGTGGGGGCCGGCTTCGGGGCGGATTGCGGCTGTGCCGAACTCGTGGCGACGCGGAGTTGGGTGGTCGGTGCCGCTTGTGCAGGCGCGGATTGCGTCGCGACGGCGCGGGCGGTCGCGCCCCCTGCCCCGCCTCCACCGCCTTTGGGGGCCGGTGGAGCGGCGGCGGGGGTGTTGTCGCCGCTTTCCAGCTTGCGGATCAGATCATCGGGGGTCGGCAGGTCGCAGACGGCGCAGAGGCGGATCGCGCTCATCTCGGCGGCCATCAGCGGGGATGGGGCGCTTCGCGTTTCCTCCAACGCTTTCAGCAGCATCTGCCATGACCGGGCCAGCACGCGCATGGGCAGTTGTTCGGCCAATTCCTTGCCCCGTGCGCGGGTTTCGGCGGGCAGCGAGGGGTCGTCGGCAATATCCGGCGCGACCTTCAGCGTCGACAGCCAATGCGCGGTTTCGGCCAGATCGTTGAGCGTGACTTCCGGGTCGGCCCCGGAACGGTATTGATCGCGCAACTCGGCCAGCGCCGCCGCCGCCTCGCCGCGCATGATCATCGCGAACAGCTCGATCACGCGGCCCCGGTCGGCCAGCCCCAGCATCGTGCGAATCGCGTCGGCATCGCCGCCACCATCCGCAATCGCTTGATCGAGCAGCGACAGCGCATCGCGCACCGATCCCTCCGCTGCGCGGGCGATCAGGGCCAGCGCTTCCGTCTCGACCGTGACGCTCTCGGCCTCCACGATCCCGGCGAGATGCGCGATCAGGCGGTCCGGTTCCACCCGGCGCAGGTCGAATCGCTGGCATCGGGACAGCACCGTGACCGGCATCTTGCGGATTTCGGTGGTCGCGAACAGGAATTTGACGTGGGCGGGTGGCTCCTCCAGCGTCTTCAGCAGCCCGTTGAAGGCGTTCTTCGAGAGCATATGCGTTTCGTCGATGATGTAGACCTTGTAGCGGCCAATCGCCGGACGATACTTCGCGCCCTCGATGATCTCGCGGATATCGTCGATGCCGGTATGACTGGCGGCGTCGAGTTCGATCACATCGACATGGCGACCCTCGGCAATCGCCACGCAGTTATCACAGGTGCCACACGGCTCGACCGTGGGGCCACCCTCGCCATCGGTGCCGATGCAATTCAGCCCCTTCGCGATGATGCGGGCCGTCGTCGTCTTGCCCACCCCGCGCACGCCGGTCAGCACATAGGCGTGGTGAATGCGGCCCGATGCGAAGGCATTGCGCAGCACGCGCACCATCGCCTCCTGCCCAATCAGGGCATCGAAATCCTGCGGGCGGTATTTGCGGGCGAGAACCTGATAGGCTCCCTGATGCTCATCTGTTGCCATACGTCGTGTATTTCATTGCAGGACGGTGCTGGCAAGACCATGCGCATCCGCCGAGGCTCCGACAAGCTGGCCAAAGCCTCAGCGCATCTGGATCAGCGACCCATCATGTTCTTGACGACACCGATGACCGCCATCACGGCACCGCCGCCAACGCCGCCCGTGGCAAGGCTGCCCACGATCGAGCCGACATCCAGGCCACCGCCCGCCGCCGCCGCCGTTCCACCGGCACCGAGCGCGCCGAGGATCGAGCCACCAAGACCGCCACCGGCGATACCGGCCAGCGAGTTGCCGAGCGTGCCGAGGCTGAGATTCTTGAACAGACCGCCCGCGATATTGCCGCCGACTGCGCCCGAAACGAGCGAAATGATAAGTGCCATCATCGTGTCATTCTCCCTACACGAGTACGACAGAACGTCGCACCCACGGTTGTAAAGACGCCAAGTTCATCAACGATGTCAAGCTGATAGGGATTCTTTAAGTACAATTTAAACGGGTTTACACTTCATTACAACGACTTACACCGATGGCGGCGATCAATGACCGCTCTGTTCCGGGCGCAGACCCGGAACCCCGATAGGCGGAGCGCGGTTCTGCGAGGCTCCGGGTCTTCGCCCGGAGCAGAGTGGAAAGGTGAAAACGGTCGGTGATTTCCGCCACTG
>CALJIU010000257.1 GCA_937974055.1 uncultured Neomegalonema sp.
GTGTGCATTGAAAAGGTTCAAGTGCGCGTGCCGGAGGGTAGACATGACGAGGAAGAAGATTTTGGCCGCTTTGGGGGCCGTGGTGCTGGCGCTGATCGCGGCGTGGGAAGAGGGTGGCCTCGACCAGATGGTGCAGCAGCAGTTGCGCAACCTCGGTGCGGATGCCCCCACCTCGCAAACGACGACGCGCAGCGGCAACCGGCAGGAGCGCGGGACGGGCTTTGACTACTACGTCCTCGCGCTGTCTTGGTCGCCTAGCTTTTGCGAGGATAGCGGCAACCGTTCGTCGAACCAGTGCAACGGGTCGCGCGATTATGGCTTTGTCGCCCACGGCCTGTGGCCGCAGAACGAGACGGGCTGGCCTGAATTCTGCGACGTTCGCGCCCGCGTGCCGGATCGAACGGTCGATAAGATGCTGCCGATCATGCCCGCGAAGGGACTGATCTTCCACCAATGGAAGAAGCACGGCACCTGTTCCGGCCTCGATCCGCAGGAATATTTCGAGGTGACGAAGGCGGCCTATGATTCGGTGGTGATCCCGCAGGAATTGCGGCGTCTGGACCGGACGCTGACCATCGACCCCAAGGTGATCGAAGCGGCGTTTATCGAGGTGAACCCCGACCTCGACGCCGATGAAATCGTCATCAACTGCTCGAAGAACCGCCTGCGCGAGATCAAGGTCTGCTTCGACAAAAGCCTGACACCGCGCCAATGTGGCCGGGACGTGGCCCGTGAATGCCGGTCGAACTCGATACGGATGCCGCCGGTTCGGTGAGGAGTTACACATATGCTCTTAAATATTAGCACCCGAAATGCAGCAAAATTGTCGGGGCAGATTCTCATACTAGTGGCGCTAGGTATGCAAAGTTATGTCCTTGCGGGAGAGAGCAAACTTAGAAATCTGCGAGCGGAACATGAAGCGAAAGTCGATCATCATCAGCATTTCATCGATCTCGTTACCGAAAGGAATATCGATAACATCATTATTCAAAAGGCAGTTGAAATTCATCAACGCCGCGCCGACCGGCAAGAGATCGACTGGAAAAGAGATTCTAAGATAAGACGTGACAAGATTTCCTCGCTCGGAAGCACTTCATTTTATGCATCGATAATCTTCATCCTCGGAACGTTGCTATTTTCCATCGGAGAATACCTATCATACCGAAAAGAACATAAAAGCCAGGGTTGAACTAACATCTAGTCTCGCGTTTTCTTCTATGTAGTTCCCAACGTCACCACCACGGGCGCATGATCCGACGGTTTTTCCCAGCCGCGCACGTCGCGGTGCATGTCGTAGCCGGACAGGCGCTCGCGCAGGTCGGGGGTGACCCAGATGTGGTCGAGGCGGCGGCCCTTATCTGCCGCCGACCAGTCCTTCGAGCGATAGCTCCACCACGAATACGCCTTTTCCTCCAGCGGGATGAAATGGCGGGCGACATCGACCCAGTCGCGGCTGGCGCGCACAGCCTCCAGTGCCTCGACCTCGATGGGGGTGTGGCTGACGACTTTCAGCAGTTGTTTATGCGACCAGACGTCGTGTTCCTGCGGGGCGATATTCAGGTCGCCCACGAGGATGGATGGCCCCGCCGGAGCATCGCCGCCGCCGAACCAGTCGCGCATTTCGGCGAGGAAATCGAGTTTATGCCCGAATTTCTCGTTCTTCTCGCGGTCTGGCACGTCGCCCCCCGCCGGAACGTAGAAATTATGGACGGTGATGCCGTCCACTTGCGCGGCGATATGGCGGCAATCGCCCCGCCCGCAGAAATCGTGATGCGCGACCGGCAGCATCGGCACCCGCGACAGGATGGCGACGCCGTTATACCCCTTCTCGCCCCGCACGACCCGGTGCACATATCCCGCCCCCTCGAATCCGTCATGGGGAAAGACCGCATCGGGCGATTTCGTCTCTTGCAGGCACAGGACGTCCGGCCCGTGCTCGGCGAGAAACCGCAGCACGGTCGGCTCGCGCAGGCGGACGGAGTTGATGTTCCAGGTGGCGATGGTGAGTGTCATGGGATGCGCGTACCTGAGACTGCCTTGCCCGGTCAACGATTATGCGGGATGCTCGATGGCAGGTGTGATTGCCATGCGGGATAGGACATGGATTTTGAATGGGATCAGGAAAAGGACGCGGCAAACATTCGCAGACACGATTTGGCGCTGAAGGAAGGTGCTGCTATATTCTCTGGGGTCGCGCCAATATGGACTGAAGAGGATAGCAGCGAACGCTATGGCGAACTTCGTGAGCGAAGCATCGGTTACTCGGATATAGGCATTCTGGTTGTGGTCCATACGGAAAGGGCAGAAGGGGTAATCCGGCTTATCTCGGTACGTCGCACCGAGAAAAACGAAAAGAGGTTTTATCGTGTCTATTGTCAGAAAATCGCTGGATGAACTTCTACGCGAAAAGGCGGCGAATGCCGGTCTGACCGTGGAAGAATGGCGAGATCAGTTAGCCAAGCGCGCAATGGAAGAACAAGCGATTTTCGAGGCGCAAGAATGCGAGCGAGTCGCCGTATCCCTCAAGTTGTCACCCGATGCAGTATCGGCGTTTCAGGCCAGCGGACCCGGCCACACCTTGCGCATGGCCGAGATACTCGAAGCGGAGGCGGAACGGATGATGGCGGAGGCAACTTCGTCCTGATCAGGACGCCAGCCGGTAGCCGCCCTGTTCCGTTACCAGCAGGCGGGCCTCCGATGGGTCCGGCTCGATCTTCTGGCGCAGGCGGTAGATGTGGGTTTCCAGCGTGTGGGTCGTGACCCCGGCATTGTAGCCCCAAACCTCGTGCAATAGGACGTCGCGCCCGACAACCGATCCACCCGCGCGGTAGAGGAATTTCAGGATGTTGCATTCTTTTTCGGTCAGGCGAATCTTCTTCGCGTCGTCATCTGTCAGCAGCTTCATGCTGGGCTGAAAGGTGTAGGGACCGATGGAGAAGACGGCGTCTTCGGATTGTTCGTGTTGGCGCAGATGCGCGCGCAGGCGGGCCAGCAGCACGGCGAACTTGAACGGTTTGGTCATGTAGTCGTTCGCGCCCGAATCGAGGCCGAGGATGGTGTCGGCATCGGTGATTTGCGCCGTTAGCATCAGGATGGGGGTCTTCACGCCCTGCTTGCGCATCAGGCGGCAGACTTCGCGCCCGTCCATATCGGGCAGATTCACGTCCAGGATGATTAGGTCGTGATGGGCGGATTTGGCCTTTTCGATTCCGTCGGCGCCCATTCCCGCCTCGAAAACATCGAATTCCTCGGTCAGAACAAGTTGGTCGGCCAGCGCCTCGCGCAGATCTTCGTCATCGTCGACTAGCAGGATTTTCTTCAACGTGCTCATGGGTGCCTCCTCGGTTTCATCTTTTCTCGCAGAAACTTTTGTTGGGCGCATTGCTTGGACAAGTTTATGTCACGGGACTCACGCAACTGTCACCGCAATCACGGGTTTGTTTCAGAGAATGACATCGAGCATGGCTTTCGACCGCACCGACCGCGACCAACTTGAGCAGGCAATGGCCGAATTGCGCCGGGGCGCGGTGATCGCCATCGATGGGATTCTGGTGGCGAGTGCCGAGACGGTGGCGGCGGATCGTTTTGCGGCTCTGCATACGCGCGGGGCGGTGCTGGCGCTGACGGGGCGGCGGGCGAGTGTGCTGAAGCTGCGCGCCTATGATGGGGATGTGGCGCGGCTGTCGCTGCCCCGTGACCGGCGGCTGGTCGCGGCCTTGTCCGACCCCGCCGACGATTTGTCGATGCCGATGAAAGGACCGTTCGAGACATTGCGAGACGGGGATGCCGATCCGGCGCGGCTGGCCATTCGGGTGTGCAAGGTGGCGCGGCTGCTGCCCGCCGCGATCCTGTCGGAGGGGGTGGAGGGCGTGCTGCGGGTCGAGGGGGCGGCGCTGTCACGGGCGTTGGATGCGGCGACGCTATCGCTGGAGCGGTTCTCGGATGCGCGGGTGCCACTATCGCTGGCCCCGGAGGCGCGGGTCTATGGGTTTCGGCCCTCGGATGGTGGGCCGGATCATTTCGCGATCCTCATCGGTGACCCGCCCCGTGCGCAGCCGGTGCTCGTGCGCGCCCATTCCGAATGCTACACGGGCGATCAACTCGGTTCGTTGAAATGCGATTGCGGGCCACAGCTTCGCGCGGCGCTGGCGCAGATTTCTGCCGCCGGGGCGGGCGTGCTGTTGTATCTGGCGCAGGAGGGGCGCGGCATCGGCATGGCCAATAAGCTGCGCGCCTATGCCTTGCAAGATCAGGGCTATGACACGGTGGATGCCAACCATCGCCTAGGGTTCGAGGATGACGAGCGCGATTTCAAGGTCGCGGCGCTGATGCTGGAATCACTGGGATTTGGGGCGGTCGAGGTGATGACCAACAACCCGCGCAAGACCGATGCGTTCGAGCGCAACGGCATCACCGTCACCGCGCGGGTGCCGTTGGCGGTGGGTCGGACGGAGCAGAACACCGATTATCTGGATACCAAGGCGGCGCGCAGCGGGCATTTGCTGTGATGCAGCACCCACCCGATCGAACTGGATGGCTCCTCCTCCCGCTTGCGGGGGGAGGCTGGGAGGGGGGTATCTCTCAACACGGATAGCTGCTTGATCTTGAAGCGCTGTTTGCCCTCACCCCGCCCTTCCAAAGGGAGAGGGAGAAGAGACAGACCGTACCAATCGGGGCTATTTCGTTTGACCGCTACCGTCGTGAGACGCGATCAAAGCGAGTCGCGAATGCCGCCAGACGTGCGGATTTCCCGATACTCCGGTTCGACGTGATCGCGTTTCATTTGGTCGCGCTTGCAGATGATGGCCCATCACCCCAAATCTCCGGGGAAGGAGAAACCGATGCGAAGACGCACATTCATCGCTGCCGGTGCGCTAGGCGCGCTGGGTATCGCCGCCTGTACAGGGCGCATGGCGACGCCCTTGCCGGATGCGACCGCCGAAGCCGCTTTTCCCCCCATCGGTCAGATCATCGATGTCGATGGCCTGCCGGTGCATGTCTACGAGAAGGGGAGCGGCGGGCCACCCGTGATCCTCATCCACGGTGCGAGCGTGAATCTGCGGGACTGGAGCTTTTCGCTGATGGATCGGCTGGCGGCGCAGGGCCACCGCGTCATTGCGATGGACCGGCCCGGTTTCGGCTATTCCAAGCGCGGCCCCGGCGACTGGCCCCCCGCGCGGCAGGCGGCGCATCTGCGCAAGGCGGCGCTGGCGATGGGGGTCGAGAAGCCCATCGTCGTGGGGCATAGCTGGGGTGGATCGGTTGCCATGGCGTGGGGGCTGGACTTCCCCGACGACGTGACCGGCGTGGTGCCGATATCCGGCGCGACGATGCCGTGGGGGGCGGGTGCGACGGTGTTTCAGAGCATCGGATTGGGGCGGGTCGGTGTCGATTACTATCAGGCCAGCCTGTCGAAACGCGCGGAGGAAGGGGCCATCGAGAACTTCGTTTCCCGTGCCTTCCGCCCCCAAACGCCGCCCCCCGGCTATATCGATTATGTCGGTGCGCCTTTGTCACTGCGCGAAGGGACGCTGGAGGCGAACGCGCAGGATCTGGCCTCGCTGCACTTGGCGCTGCGTAAGATGGCACCGCGCTATCCTGAGATGATGGTGCCGGTCGAGATCGTGCATGGTCGGCTGGATTGGCTGTTGGGGGTCGAACAGCATGTGACCGAGTTGGCCGCCGTGCTGCCGAATGCGCGCGTCGCCGTCGCGCCGGGGGTCGGGCATATGGCGCATCACGCGCGTCCCGACCTGCTGCAAGCGGCCATCGCGCGGCTATCGGCGCGGGTATGAGCGATTTGATCGTCGGTCCCGCCGGTATCGCCCGATTTGCGGGGCGGTCCCTGCCATGTGCGCTGGGGCGGGGCGGCATCCGCGCGGATAAGCGGGAGGGGGACGGGGCGACGCCCGTGGGGGAATGGCGGGTCGAGTTCGGCTATTGGCGCGCGGATCGGATGGCGCGGCCCCGGACAATGATCCCGCTAATCGCGTCGGGGCACCGGGCGGGATGGTCGGATGACCCCGATAATGCCCGCTATAACGCGCCGGTTTCGCTGCCCCATCCCTGCTCGCATGAGCGGATGCGGCGGGGGGATACGCTGTATGATCTGGTGCTGGTGCTCGATCACAATCGCCACCCGCCCGTGCCGGGGGAAGGGAGTGCGATTTTCATGCATTGCTGGCGCGCAGCGCGTTTTCCGACCGCCGGATGCGTGGCCTTTGCGCCGCCCGTTCTGCGTTGGATCGTGGAGCGGTGGACGCGCGATAGCCGGGTGGTTATCCGCCCGTAGCGGCCCCCGGAACGCGCGCGCCGAAGATGGCGGAGCCGACGCGCACTGCGGTCGCGCCATAGCGGATCGCTTCCTCAAAATCGGCACTCATGCCCATCGACAGGCCCGACAGGCCGTTGCGTTCGGCGAGTTGGGCCAGCAGGTCGAAATGCGCGGTGGCGGGTTCATCGGCGGGGGGGATGGCCATGAGGCCGAGGATGGGGAGGTCGTATTCCTCGCGGCAGCGGTTGACGAAGGCATCCGTTTCGTCGGGGTCAATGCCCGCTTTTTGCTTTTCGCGTCCGGTATTGACCTGAATGTAGAGGCCGGGGCAAGTGCCGCGCTCTTGCGCTTCAGTGGCGATCTTCACGGCGAGGCGGTTGCGGTCGAGGGTCTGGATGACATCGAACAGGTCCATCGCCGCGCGGACCTTGTTGGTCTGGAGCGGGCCGATCAGGTGCAGGTCGATCTCGCCGTAACGGTCGCGCAGGTCGGGCCATTTGCCCTGTGCCTCCTGTACGCGGTTCTCGCCAAAGCGGCGGTGGCCAGCCTCTAGCACGGCTTCGACGCGGGCGAGGGGCTGGACCTTGGATACGGCGATCAGCTCGATATCCGCCGGGTCGCGGTCCACCTCGGCAGCCGCCGCCGCGATGCGGGCGGTGATATCCGTCAGTCCGGTCATGCGCCCGCCCTCCCAGCGATTTCCTCGGTTTCGGTGACGAGTTCGGGATACCATTTTTGCAGTGCTGGCTCGAACGCCTCGTGCAAGGTGGCCACTTGCCGGTCGCTCAATACCTCACGCCAGCCGCCCGCGCGGCCCGAATGGAAGAATTTTTCCATGCCGGGGGGCCGCTCGATGAAGCCCGCCTCGTCCTCCTGCTTGCGTAGCGAATCGAAGCTGGTCGCACGGATGGTTTTCTTCAGCTTTTGGGGGTGCGGTGTGACTTTTAGGAAGTCGAAAACCTTGGAGAACCCGCGTTTGGGATCGTCCAGCAGGTCTTCGTAACGCAGGGTCACGCGGGGCAGGCCGGGGGCTGAGGTCCAGCTCGTCACATGGTCGTCCCAACGTCCGAGGATATCATGCAGACCGGTGTTGGAACTGGTGATGTTTCGGGGGCTGGCCATGCGGGCGATGGTTTCGTCGAGGTCTGCGCCGGTATGGCGTGCGAGGGATGGCGCGACGTCGAAGGGATTGCGCATGATGTAGATAGCCGCCGCCGTGAGGGGGGGGGGGATGAGCGGCTCGCCCTCCACGGCGTCGAGGATCTGGTGGGTCTTGACGAAGTGATTGCCCTCGCGCGCTCCGGCAATGAGGCGCAGAGCTTTGGCGCGGGCACGCATGTAGGCCGGCACATCGGCATCGGGCGGATGTGTGCCACCGGTCGCCTGCATAAAGAAGTCGTGGCGGGAGTCGGATAGGGTGAATTCGCGCAGGGCATTGATGCCGATCTCACGCTTGCCGCCCAGAAAGTAGTTGGCGAGGAAAGTGCGGACCCATGTATTCCCGGATTTTGGGAAGGAAGCGAGCCAGATGATGCGCTGCAGGCCGGGTTGCATCACAGATATCCGTGGCGGCGCATGACGGCCTCGTGGTCGCGTTCGATCCGGGCGATGTGGTCGGGGGACAGGGTCGTGCGGCCCTCGCCGGTCTTGCCGGAGCGGAAGAAACGGGTCGCACCTGCGGAGCGTTCGACGAAACCGTGTTCGGCTTCCTGCTTTTGCGCCTCGTCGAAGCTGGCGAAGCGGATGGCCTTGTCGAGGCGGGCGTCGTCGACGGGGGCACCGATGAAGGCGAGGGCGGCGGCGAAGGTGGTGTGGGGCTCGGCAATCATGTCCTCGTAGCGCAGAACCTTGGTGGGGAAGCCTTTCGCGCGCTCCCATGACCGGACGTGCTTGCTCCAATTGCCCAAGTATTGCTGCACGACCGTATCGTCGGGGACCGTGATGTGGCTGGCGCTGTCGATGGCTTGGGTCACGTGGTCGTGGTCCACCTCGTAATGATGGGCGAAGGAGACGGCCATGTCGAGCGGGTCGCGGATGACGTAGAGCGCGCCGCGCGTGAGGGCGGGGGGGATCAGGGGGGTGCCCGCCATGTCGGTATTGGCGTTGTGGGTCTTCATGAAGTTGACCGCTGCGCCGGTATTGGCATGGGCGGCGATGACCTTTGGGCGCAGGGCGAAGGCGGCTTTCGTATCGCGTGGATCGAAGGGGCGGCCCTTTGCGGCGGTGCGGTAGAGCGCGGCGGTGGCGTCGCTTGGCCCGACGCGGTGGGCCTGATTGATCGGCGCGGGGATATCCGGGTCGAACAGGTAGTTGAACAGGAACAGCCGCAGCCATGTATTCCCGGATTTTGGATAGGATGCCAGCCAGAGGATTGTTTTCATGGTCCGCGCTTCGGGATCTGATGAATCGGGTTTCGTGCGAAGGCCGCGCGGGAGGCGATGGTGATTGCGTCATGCGCCCCCACACCGCTTTACGCAAAAAAAGAAGGAGGCCGCAAGGGCCTCCTTCCGTCGTATCGTCGGTGATCCGTTGGATCAGAAGTTGAGCTTGAAGCCCGTACCAACATAGAAGCCGTCGATGTCG
>CALJIU010000258.1 GCA_937974055.1 uncultured Neomegalonema sp.
TTTGAGGCCACCGCCCGATCCGGTCGCTTCGACTACGGGCGTTGCGAAATCAGTCTTTTTGCCGAACTGCTCGGCAACCGCTGTCGAGAATGGGAAAACCGTGGATGAACCGACGATGCGGATTTCGTCACGGGCAATCGCAGCGGTGGCGATGAGTGATGCAGCGGTTGCGAGAACGAGGGTCTTACGGGTCTTCATGCTCAAAGAGCTCCCTAAATAGGCGCATGACACGCCAGTGCATTGTCCAGAGCGAGCGTCCCATAATTACGCGGATACCGGCACATTATGCTCGGTGGAATCACTCTACTTAAGTGGTCGAAGATTCTCTCCGGACGGCAACAGACCTATTACGGAACGATGACAGTTGTGCGACATGAAATTTATTCCATTATCAACAGCTTGATAGCTCTGCATCCAACTTCCTCGCCAAATTCACCTCTAGATTGTTTTATGTGTCATTTTAGTACATTGTAGGTGGAAGGTTTCACAAAATATAGTAGGGGTCGTTATGAGCGGCATCGACAAGGAAACGTCTTTAAATATTAGCATCAGTCCCGCCCGTACCGATATTCCGGGCGATAGCGGGAAATCCAAGTTTTTAGATTTTCTCGGCGATGCAGCGAAAACATCTCGTACAGTCTATACAGTACCTGACGAAAGTAACGCAAGTATTCCAAAGTTCGGCCATAGCAGACCTCAAGGCAGCGCGATGCCGGACGACAAGGATTTTCTTGTTATCGATGATGTTGCCGTTGGAAAGGCAGATGACGGCGATGACGTGGTGGTCGTTTCAGGTGAGGCGGTGAATGGAGCGGATGCGAGTGCCATCGCGGCACAGGGGAAACAAGTTGTCGTACCTCTATCGCGTTTTGCAAGCCGCTCGATACCGGGAACGCTGTTTGCGAGCATCTTACTCGACCAGCGTAGCGGGATATTGTCAAATCCGTTCAGTTTGATGCGCATCGCTGAATCCATGTCGCCCGATGTCGTGAGGACGGATTTTCAGACTCCGTCAGATCAGCCATCAGAGGATGCAATCGCCGAAGGGAAGGAGATATCTAAGCTGGAAGCCACCATTGCCGCCCTGACCGACAAACACGAGAGAATGTCGAAAACGATGGGGGTTGTTGTCGGCAGCACCGCTGCAGAATCCAATGATAGCATGAAGAATGACACGCCCCGTACCTGATATTCAGACGTCGGATGGATCTTCTTTTACGTCGATAACTGGAAGCCAGACGGTGAAGGCCGATCCTTCGCCCGGCACACTTTCGATTTGCAGCCGTCCTTTATGGCGCGTCAGGATATGCTTGACGATAGCAAGGCCGAGGCCGGTGCCGCCGCGTGAGATGCTCTCGCGTTTGTTCACCCTGAAAAATCGTTCGGTGAGGCGGGGAACGAGGCTGGGTTCAATGCCGTCGCCCTTGTCTTGAATGCGGATGCCGATTTGTTCGGAATTGCCCTCAACCCGCGTTATCGTAATCGGACTGCGCGCATAACCGTACTTAATCGCATTGGTGATTAGGTTGTGGAAAACTTGCAATAGTTCGTCGCGGTCACACTTAACGTATGCCTTATCTGAGCCAAGATCGACCGTGACCGTATTGCCGTTTTGTGTGGCGAGCGCGGCTGTCGCACTGACGGCCTCCTTAACGATGAGAGCAAGGTTTTCCTGTCCTGTTGGGATGATGTTTTCCTGTAGCTCAATCCGGCTAAGGGAAAGCAGATCATCGACCAGACGGGCCATGCGCGCGGATTCGCGCTCGATAATGCCGAGGAAGCGGTGGTGGTTGTCGTGGTCGTCGCGCGCGGGGCCTTGGAGTGTTTCGACCATGCCGGTGATGGCCGCGAGCGGGGTGCGCAGTTCATGGCTGGCATTGGCGACGAAATCCATGCGCATGGCATCAAGCTGCCGCATCTGCGTTACATCCTGCAAGGCGAGAACGACGCGCGCTTTGGTTGGGTCGGCTGCTTTGAGGGCGCGGACAGTGGCGTGAAGCTGACGCCTGCGGGGACGCAGGGCGGTGAAGTCGAGGCTTTCATCGGTGCCGTCTGCCAAGGCGCTGTCGATGGCGGCGAGGACGGCGGGGGCGCGGAAGACGGTCGCGATATGCTGGCCACGCGGATCACGGGCGAGCAATGCGCGGGCGTCCGTCGAGCAGGATGTGACGCGCGCTTCGGCGTCGAGCACGAGATAGGGGATCGGCAGACGATCAAGGATGCGAGCGTCGTGCAAGGCGCTTTCGGGGCGATTGCTGGGGCGGGGGAGCAGGCTTTCGGCGCGCCAGAGCCATGCGCCCTTTGGCATCACAAGGCGTAGCGTCGCCACAAAAGCGACGGCGGCAATGGCACCGCCTGCGGGGCTGTCTAAAGGCGCGATCCATGCGCCGGATGCCGCCGCAATAGCCATCAAGAGCATGTCGCGCATACGGGTTCGCGTCACGGCATCGACAAGGGGTTTCAGCGGATCGATTGGGGGAGCAGGTTCCATGGGCTAGTCGTATCATGACGGTGCGGGGGTGGTAAATTGCGCCATTGTATCGGCCCAACATACCCCTATCTTGTCGGTCACGATCCAGATCAGGAAATATGCGCTACCCATGATCCGCTTTTCCCTCAAATGTGACCAGAACCATGCGTTCGATATGTGGTTTGCCGATAGCGCGACCTATGAAACCTTGGTCGGGGCGGGGCATGTGGCCTGCCCTGAATGCGGGTCGAATGATGTCGAAAAGGGTATCATGGCCCCGAATGTCGCCGCAAAATCCGGTGGGGAGGCGATGGGACCACGGGAGATCATGCGCAAGATTTCGGAGTATCGGGCCACGGTGATGGCGGAGACGAAGGACGTCGGCAAAGCATTCCCGGAGCAGGCGCGTGACATGCATGAAGGGCTGATCGAGCACACGCCGATCCGGGGCGAGGCGACGCCGGAAGACGTGAAGGCGCTGCACGAGGAGGGGGTGCCGATCATGCCTCTGCCGCCGGAGCCGCCGAAGGAGAATTAGCCTTCCGCGCAGACCTGTCCCCACAGACGGCGCGCCCTGTCGCGCAGGTGCAGCGCCTCGACCCAGCGGTCGGACATTTCCTTACCGTCCGGGCCGGTCATGGCGTATTCGGGCGGGCCGAGTTCGCAGAGGAAGACGGGGGCCTCGTTGGGGTGGCGGCGGTGCCATGCGCGGAAACCCTGTTCCCACCAAGCCTCGAACAGATCGACCCATTTGCGGTGCTGGGGGAAATCGAGCTGGAGTTGGATTTGTTGGCGGCTGGCAACGCGGCCCTGAAAGCTGTCCGCGCGGGCGAGGATGCGGGCGATGAGGGACTGGTCGAAATCGGAGAGCGGATACCAGAATTCGCGGTCGACCACGTAATGCGACAGGTCGGCGCAGATTGGCATGTCGGGGATGGCATCCATGAGGGACAGCATCGCGAAGAGGTCGTT
>CALJIU010000259.1 GCA_937974055.1 uncultured Neomegalonema sp.
TCTTGGCCAGCTTGGCAATCGCATCCAGCACGCCCTGCGCGCCTACACCCCCCGCGACCGCAAGGCCCTGCGTGCCGCCGCCGAAACCTTCCGTGAGAATCCGGCCTTCGACTCGGCGGAGGCGATTACCGATCTCGGCACGGGTGAGGCTCTCGTCTCGACCCTCGACGCCAAGGGTGCGCCGCAGATGGTGCAACGCACGCTCGTCCGTCCGCCCTCGTCACGGCTCGGCCCGCTGACGGATGCGGAGCGGCGCGAAATCATCGAGGATTCGCCGATGTTCGGCGTTTATGACGACCCCATCGACCGTGAAAGTGCGTATGAAAAGCTGAGTGGGCGTGCGGAGGAGACTGTGCCGGAGACGACGGGGGATGGTGAGTTGACCATCGACTTCGAGCAATTCAATAGCGGTCGTCGCTATGTCCCTGTAAACGTACCCAAAGCACGCCAGCCGCGCGTACCTGTTCAGCGCGCCGCCCCGCAGGAAAAAGCCGCCCCCAAACGCCGGGGCAGCAATCGCCAGACGGTCGCCGAAGCCGCAATGAAGTCTTTCGCGCGGTCGGTTTCTTCGCGGATTGGGCGCGAAGTCGTGCGTGGGGTGCTGGGGGGGATGTTCCGGGGGCGGTGAAATCCTATATACCGATGTGAGGAACAGGAGCGGCAAGATGTCCGATGAAGAAAGAATCAGGTTGGAAACCGAAAAGCTGCGGGCCGAGATTACCAAGCTGATTGCGGAAACAGGTCAGGTGAAGATGAGTACGCTTTTGGCGCCGTTTCTCGCTGCCGCAGGTGTCATCGGCGCGACAGCCGCTATCGTCAAGTTGATGTTTCCCTGACATTTTTCTGGGCCGAGCGGGCTTTACCCAACCCCCACATATCGCTGCACCAGCGCGGGGTCGGCGCGCAGTGTCGCTGCATCCACGGTTTCGCGCGGTGCGCCGTTTTCGATGAATAGCACGCGGTCGGCCACTGACAGCACCGCCTCCACCCGCTGCTCCACGAGGATCACCGCCGTATCGCCGCCCTTTAGCTGTGTCACGACATCGCGGATCAGGGCGATCATCGACGGTTGTAGCCCCTCGGTCGGCTCGTCCAGCAATAGCACGCGCGGTTCGAGGCATAGCGCCCGTGCCATCGCCAACATCTGCTGTTCGCCCCCCGATAGGGTGCCGGATACCTGCTTGAGCCGGTCGCGCAGCACGGGGAAGAGGTCGAGCATTCGTTCGCGCACATCGCGTCCCCGCCCGCGCGTCATCAGCCCGATTTCGAGGTTTTCCGCCACCGTCATCTCGGCAAATAACCGCCGTCCTTGCGGTACGTAGCCGATGCCGCGCACGGGGACGCTGTGGGCGGGCAGGGCGGTGATGTCCTCGCCATCTAACGTGATCGTGCCTGTCTGCGCGCGCACCAGCCCCATGATCGTTTTGAGCGTCGTCGTTTTGCCCGCGCCGTTGCGGCCCAGCAAGCACAGGATTTCCCCCGCTCGCGCCTGTAGCGCCATGCCGCGCAGCACTTGCACATTGCCGTAATAGGCGTCCACGTCTTTGAGGGTCAGCATGATCTCATCCCCCCAAATACGCCGCTTGCACCGCCGCATCGGCGCGTATCGCCTCCGGCGTTCCCTCGGCCAGCACGCGCCCTTGATCCAGCACCGTGATTTGCTCGGCCAAGGCCATGACGACCGGCATATTGTGTTCGATCAGCAGGATCGTTGTCTCGCGCGCCACGTCTTGGATCAGGGCGATGAACTCGTCGATCTCGCTATCGGCCAGCCCTTGGGTTGGCTCATCGAGGATCAGCACTTTTGGCCCCAGCGCCAGCCCCATCGCGACCTCCAGCAACCGCTGATGCCCATAGCTTTGCGCCCCGGCTATCTCTTGCGCGCGATCCGCCAGCCCGACCCGCTCCAACGCGCCCATCGCGCGCTCCCGCACCGCCCCGCCGCCGTCGAGCATCACCCGCCGCTGTGCGGGCAAGGCAACATTGTCATAGAGGCTGAGATTGCCAAAAATGCTCGTGATCTGAAAGGTATAGGCAATGCCGAGCGCCACCCGCTCATGGGCGGGCATCGCGGTGATGTCGCGCTCTTCGAATTCGATGCGTCCCGCCGAGGGGGGAAACCGCCCGCAAAGCAGGCTGACGAATGTGGTTTTTCCTGCCCCGTTCGGGCCGATCACCGCGCGTATCTCGCCTTCGTTCAGTGTGAAGGCGGATACATCGACGGCGCGCAAGCCTCCGAAATCCTTCACCAATCCGGTGGCGCTCAGTTGCGCTACGGCAGCCATGGCATCACCCTCGCTCGCACGACGCCCAGCACCCCGCGCGGCGCGAACAGGACCAGCAATACCAGCGCAATCCCGACCAGCAGCAGATATGCCGAGGCCAACCCCGGTGCCTCGATCCCGAAACTGCCCTCCACGAAGGCGGCCAGCCCCGGCATCACCGTGCCGCTTGCGTAATCGACGAGATAGAACATCAGCACCGTCCCCAGCAGCGGCCCCAGCGTCGTGCCCGGCCCGCCCAGCAGCACCCAGAGCAGCGGGAAGATCGAGTACTGCACCGAAGCGAAGGTGGACCCCGCATAACCGAACAGCACCGCATAGGCCGCCCCCGCCGCCCCCGCCATCACCGCCGAAAGAACCAGTGCCAACAGCTTGTACCGAAAGGGATTGAAGCCCAGCATTCGCACCCGGTCTTCATTCTCGCGGATCGCCACCAGCACCCGCCCAGCCCGCGATTGTACCAATGCCGCGCTGCCGATCAGGCATACGGAAAACAGCACGAGCGCCGCGAAATAGCGTGTTGTCGTATCCGACAAATCCAGCCCGGCAACGGTCCGCACCGCCTGCGGGATCGTGAATCCCTCGTCCCCGCGCGTGTATTCGTTGTAATAGGCGATGGTCAGATGTGCGGCCTCGGCAAACATCAGCGTCACGATCATGAAGCCGACCCCGATGGTGCGCAGCGCCAGCATCCCGACCACCAACCCTGCGACGAGGGCGCAAACGACGCCGAATAGGAAGGCCGGTCCCACGCTCCATTCAGCCAACCGCACCATCAGGGCGCAGCCGTACATTCCGGCGGCGAAAAACATCGCATGGCCGAGGCTGAGAAGCCCCGTGTAGCCGAACAGGATATTGTACCCCACCGCATAGGTTGCCAGCACCAGAATGCGGGCGAGGTTGCCGTGGTGGTATTCTGACAGCACCGGCTCCAGCACGATCAACAGGGCGATTACCGCCCCGTGGAGGAGGATTGATTTGATCATGCCGCCCGCGCCCCGAACAGCCCTTGAGGCCTGAATACCAGCACCATCGCCACCAGCAATGTCGCCAGAATTTTTGCTAAGGTCGCGTCGTAGATCGTTGAAATCAAACCGTCTGCCAAACCGATGAATAACGCCGCGACCAGCGTGCCACGCAGCGACCCCAGCCCGCCGAGGATTACGACGATGAAGGATAGCAGCAGCGGATCGCCGCCCATCAGGTAGTCGGCCTGTCGGATCGGGACGATCAGCACCGCCCCGATTGCCGCCAATCCTGCGCCCAATGCGAAGACGCCCGCATAGACTTTATCAACCGGGATGCCGAAGGCCTGCGCTGTTTCGCGGTCATACTGTGTTGCGCGCATCACAAGGCCGATGCGTGTGCGTGTCAGCACGAGCCAGACGACCAGCATCAGCGCAATCGCCGCGCCCACGACAACCAGCTTGTAGCCGGAATAGCCGAAATACGGGGTGGCGACGCGGAAATCGAACGGGGCCTCCACCGGCCTTGCGTATGGGCCGTAAAAGGTGAGCGCAAGCTGTTGGATGATATAGAGAATTCCGATGGTCGCGACGATGGTGGCTTCGGGGTCGTAGTTCAGCCGCTTGAGCACCAGCCAATCCGTCGCCGCAGCAATCGCCCCCACCACCAACGGTGCGATCACCAATGCGACGGCAAAGCCCAGCCACGGTGGCCCGCCCGTCACCGCCGCCACCCATGTCGTCACGAACCATGCCAACACCGCGCCGAGCATATAGAATTCGCCATGCGCGACGTTCACCACCCGCATGATTCCGAAGACGATGGAGAGGCCCAGCGCCGTCAGGGCGAGCACGGCGGCCAGTACGGTGCCCTCCAGCACCCCGGCGAGGAGGAGGGCGGGGTGGGGCAGGTCGAAGGGGAGGTAGGAGAGGAAATCCACGGGTTGCGGTTATCTCTTATATAACGCTGCCCCGCATTTGATGCGGGGCCGTCTTGTTATGGTCGATGGTATGAGGAAGCCCCGGATCAAGTCCGGGGCAGCGTATGGCCGTCAGAACGACATCTTCGTGTAATCCACCTCGTCTTCGTAATACGTATCGAAGATTGACGTCTTGTGGACCGGCACCAGTTTGCCGCCCTCGACCTTCGAGATATGCTGATGCGCAAAGGCTTGGTGCGTGCGCCCGTTGAACAGTTTCGACCCTTGCGGATGGGCTTGGCTTTCGGGGAAGACGTCCATGTTTTCAACGGCTTCGATCAAGGCCTGACGATCCTTTGGTCCCTTGTAATCCGCCGCTTCCATCCCCGCCTTCAGGATATGCAGCGTTTCCCAGCAGCCGAACATATGGGCATAGGTGGAGATGTCCTTGGGGTCCGACAGCGATGCGCCATTGTCGTCGACACCGACGGCGGCGCGGTAGAATTTGTCATGCTCGCTCTGGTTTGGCCCGGCATAGCGTGGATACCCTTCCCAGAAATGCGACCCTTCGAGGAATTCGAGGCCCGGCGAGGCGATATCCACCGCCTCCAAGCTGTCGATGAACCCGAAGATTTCGGGGCGGTCGTCGCCGAAATATTCGCCCATCTCCTTCACGAAAGTCAGCACGCCGGGGCCGACCATGACGTGGTAGAGAACCTCGGTATCCTTCGGAATCTTTGGCAGATATTTAAAGAAGGACGTCTCGCGTGGTGGCACGGCGATCTTGGCGATCACGTTGCCGCCTTGCCGCTCAATCGCCTCCGAGAAATAATCGCGGTGGTCATGCCCGAACGCGAAATCGGGATAGATCATCGTGACTTTCTTACCCAGATTATCGGCGACCCACGGGGCCATCGACTGCACCTGAGATTTCACGTCCGTGATGCCCGGTTGCAGGGTGTAGCGGTTCAGCATCCCGCTCGCCACGTGATGCCCTTCGGAAACGACGAAATAGGGTAGTTTCAGCTCACCAGCACGGGGGGCCGAGCCGATCACCACATGGCTGAACAGCGTGCCGAACGCGACGTCGCATTCGTGCTTGTTGGCAAATTTTTCAATGACTTCGGCACCGCGCTTAGGGTCGGTTCCGTCATCCTCGGCGATGATCTCGACGGGGCGCCCGTTGATCCCGCCATTCTCGTTGATCAGCTTGGCGGCGGCCTTCGTCGTGCGGTCGTACCAGCGGCCATAGGCGGCCCCGATGCCGGTGCGGTGAACCTGAAACCCGACCTTGATGGGGGCCGAGCTTTGCGCCTGTGCGAAGCGTGCGGCACCGGGCAATAGCTGCGACCCGGCGGCAACCGCGCCGATGGCGGCGGCCCCTTTCAGCAGGGTCCGTCTGTTCGTTCCGCGCGTGATTTCATCGGCAGCCATTGCACCCTCCAACAGTTTTTATCCGTGCTTGATGCTTTCGCGGCCCCGCCGAAATGTCCAGCTAAATTCCTGCGCGCACAGGTATAGGGTCGCTGCGATCACAAGGCGTTACAAGACCGAAAGGTAAGCTCTACGCGCCGGTCGGAGCCGCCAGTAGCCACAGGCCAAAGGCGGTGTAGGCGATCATCAGGATAGCGAGGGGCGCACCGGACGTAACGGCCTCCCGTCGGTTTCCCGTCACCGCGAGAATGGCGGTATGTGCCAGCAGAACCGCCAAGATATGCCCGACCACGATTGCGCCGGATTGGAATTGCCAGATCTTCTCGACATCTTCGATGGTGTTGAGGAAGGAGGTCGTGACATGCGTTTCCTCCACCCCGACAAGGCGTTGGGCCGCGTTCCTCGCATATTGTCCGTTGACCAACAGCACGGTGACGTAGTGGGCGGCGTGGTATGCCAGCGATATCGGCAGGATCGTCAGAGCCAACCGACCCGCCATCGGCACGCCCGACCCGCGCGCCAGCACACGCCCCGCCCAGATGCTGGTAAAGAATGCGACGGTCAACACGATCCACGCCCATACCAGCCCAAGGGTATTCGGCAATGCAACGCCCGACCGCCCCGGAAATTGCAGCGGATTGATGCCGATCAGGTCGAGCCATGTGAAGGTCTTGCTCAATCCATCGAAAGACACGGTGGACAGGGCCAGCAGGATGAACAACGCGCCGCTGATCGAAATGGCTGCGCCATGCAGCACGGCAAAACCGGGAAAGCCCGCGCGTATCGCGACGGCTCCGCTGTCGCGTGCAAACTGAACCGGGGCGAGGCGGGCGATGAAGCGGAAGAAAACGGAAAAACACTCCCCCCGTCGCGACCATTCTTCCCACCCAAACAGTATGCTGGCGATGAAGGTGAAGACGACATAGCCGGCCACCACCCGCGCCAGACCTTCGGGGTCTTCAGGTGACAGCGAGACATTCTCGAACCATGCGAAACAGAGGAGCAGCAGCGTCGCGGGCATCATTCCCACCGCTTGCGGCAGTGTCACCAGACCCCTGCCCAAGCCTGTCAGGGCGAGGACGCCCGACCACGGGTTGATCAGCGCCCAGAGGTTGCCGAACAGCGCGCATAGCGGCGGCAAAGCCACCCACCACAATGTCCAGACCGTCAGGGGCAGCAGATTCTCCAGCGGGTCGCGCGTGCCGGTGAGGCCAACCCAGATGAGCACGGCCAGAAGCGCGGCTCCGATGAGGCTGGTGATGATCTCGATTCGGGGTATCCGCCCTTGCCAGAGCACTCTTTCCCGAAACAGGGTTTCGGCCCAGCGGGGCGGCATCGCGGCGGCAATCAGAACGGTTGCCGCAACGGCCAGCGTGCCCCCCACGAGGTAATAGCCTGTCGGCAGTAACAGCTTGATTCCACTATCCTGTGCATGGGCGAGAGCGTATCTTGCCGGGATGCAGAAGATGGTGAAAAGAGCACAAACCCGGAAAAAAGCGCCCATGTTCTGTCGTCGCCCCTTTTGCCGCATCCGATCTGCCCCCAGCATCGCGAACAAAAGCCTGCCCGGTCAACGCCTTATTCACGCCGCGCGAGTGATGATCGTAAGACCGGGGCTGAACGATGCCTGAATAGACGGAGACGGAACGTGCAGCTTTCACCATGCCACCGGGCGATGCTCGCCGGTTTACTGTCGTTGACGGTCGGCGCACCCGCCTATGCGACGACGGATTGCCCCGTCGATCCCGGCGTGCTGTTTTCGAGCTGTGCGGGCGAGACGACTGCACGCCTCGTCCTGGTGGGGCAAGAGGGTGTCGAGCCGGTCGCGGGCAGCCCCGGCCTGCATCGCGTAACTGTGACGGGCGCCTATACCAGCGGCGAGAAGCGCGAGCCGGAGGGCCTGTTCATCGTGGAGGGCAGGGCGCTGGATCCTATTCCGCAAGGGTGGGACGGGGTGGCCGTAATCGATGCGCAGGGGCGTCTGTCGCTGCATTATGCCAAGCGGGTCGACATGGGCGATGAACGCTGGAACCTGCGCGATAAACGCTCGCGTGCAGCTTTTGCCAAGGCGGCGGAGCAACGCGGCTGGTCGGCATTTCAGAGTCATATGCTCGTGATCGACGGCAAGATCGACACGCGCCCCCGCGAGGGCGCGCCGCGCTTTACGCGCCGTCTGCTCTATACCCTCGCCGACGGCACCATCGGTCTTTACGAGACGCCGCCCATGACCCTGCATGATGCAGCGGTGGCGGTGGCGACGGCGGTGGCCCCGCGCATGGCCTTTAATCTGGACATGGGCAGCTATGATTACTGCCGCCGTGATGTGGGTCAACGCAGCGAGGATTGCGGCACGCTGTTGCCCTCCCAAACAGGTAAGCTGTCGAATGTGCTGGTGCTGTCGCAGGTGCCGGGCAAGAAGGTTGCTGCGACCGAGTAGGGGCGCGCTTGTAACTTTCCGCTTCCCTTCCTGCCCCCCTGCCGTACACACGGCCTATGGCGACATTCCAATTCTTGCGTGCGAATATTCAATGGCTGGGGGCCGGGCTGCTGCTCGCCTTTGGGTCGAGTTTTGGGCAGACCTTCTTCATCTCGCTGATGGGCGGGCAGTACCGGGCGGAGTTGGGTCTTAGCCACGGGGAGTTCGGCGGTCTGTACATGGCCGCGACGCTGCTATCGGCCATTACCATCATAAAGTTCGGCGGCAAGGCCGATAGTATCCCGGCTCGCCGCCTTGGCGCGGTGGTATTGATCGGGCTGGCGGGGGCGTGCCTGCTGATGTCGCAGGTGGCGAACGCGGCGATGCTGTTTGTGGCGATCTATCTGCTGCGGTTTCTGGGGCAGGGGATGCTGTCGCATGTCGAGGTGACGGCGATTGCGCGCTGGTTTGCCGCCACGCGGGGGCGGGCGCTGGCGATTGCCGGTTGGGGGCATCCGCTGGGTGAAGGGGTTCTGCCCGCCGCTGTGGCGTACCTGCTGACGGTGTTGGAATGGCGCAGCGTGTGGATCGTCATGGCGGGGGTGATCGTGGTCGTGCTGGTGCCGGTCTATCTCGCGACGCTGCGCGGCGAGCGCCAGCCGCAGGGGACGGAGACGGCCCCCGAATTGCTGACCGGATTGCGGGGCAAACATTGGACGCGGGCCGAGGTGCTGCGCCATCCGCTGTTCTGGTGGTTGGTGCCGGTACTGATGGGGTCGCCGTTGATCGGGACGTCGGTATTGTTCCATCAGGCGCATATCGTCGAGATCAAGGGCTGGACGCTGGCGCAGTACACTGCCGGATTCCCGGTCTATGCGGCGCTGTCGATCATCACGTCGATGGTGTTTGGCGTATTGGTGGACCGATTCAGCGCCCGCGCGATGCTGCCGTTCTATCTGGTGCCGCTGGGCATCGG
>CALJIU010000260.1 GCA_937974055.1 uncultured Neomegalonema sp.
CGACGCGCTGGGCCTGATCGCGAAGGGCGCAGGGGAAGGTTCCATCGCGAATGATGTGCCGCAGGGGACGGCAAGCATTGGGATTGATGGTTTTTCCGGCTTCATGGAATCGATGGTGAAATCGGGCCGTATGCCCCCGCAGCAAGCAATGGTCGTGCAGTTGATGGTCGAAAACTTTGGCAAGCTGTCGGACGATGGCAAGACGATCCGCTTCGATTTCGAGGCCCGTGAGGGCATGATGTACGTCAATTCGCTGCCCATCGGCCAAGCGCCAGCGATGCCTCAGTGATAATACCAGTGGCCTTTGTGACTGACTTCTCTTGCTGTCATCGTCGCGGCTGCACCGTGCAACGGTTGTTCCGACGATCCATATCTCAGCGAAATCACATAGATGGACCCTCGGAACAAGTCCGAGGGTGACGCCTAAAAGCGGTTAGCATCAAATTCCGCTGGGATCATTCCGCCGCTTTTGGCTCCTCGTCGTCGTCGCGGTCGAAGCGTCCGGCGGCTTCTATCGCCCAATCGTCCGATTCCGGGGCCTGCGAGAAATCGGACCGCAGGATATCGCCAAGTTCTTCCGATCTTTCGCGTGTTTGATTAACGTAGTTGATATCGTTGATAAAATCTTCGGTCCAGACGCTGCGCAAAGCCTCGAACGTCTCGTCGTCATGTTTGCGAAAAGCCCGCGCGATGCCTTCGGCCCGGTAGGGGTGGGTGCCGAGTTGTTTGAGCGCCTCGCGTCCCGCCTCGACCGACCCGGCCAGCATTTCGCGCACAACCGTCTGCGCCCCGGCGGCGGCGATGCGATAGGCGGAGGTCCGGTCGGTGGCGCGGGCGATGATGTGCACATGGGGCCAGCGTTGCCGGATCTGCTCGATCATCTGCACTTGCTGATTGGTGTTCTTGAGTGCGGCGACAAAGACCTTCGACCGCTCGATCCCCGCCGCCTCCAGCAACGACAGGCGCGAGGCATCGCCGTAATAGGCGCGTACGCCGAATTTGCGCAGCGTCTCGATCTGGCGCGCATCTTCGTCAAGCACGACCGTCTCCACGCCGTCGGAGCGCAGCAAGCGGTTGACGATCTGGCCGAAGCGCCCGACTCCGGCGATGATGACGGTACCCTGATGGTCGATGGTATCGGCATCCTGCTGCACCGCTTTTCCGGCACCAAGGCGGGGGTCGATCACCTTTTCAAAGAAGATGAACAGCGTTGGTGTCAGGAACATCGTCAAGGCAATCACCAGCGTCGTCATCTGTGCAAGGCCCGTGGGCAATGCCCCGGTCGAGACGGCCAAGGCCAGCAGCACGAAGCCGAACTCGCCACCCTGTGGTAGCGAAAGGGAAAACAGCCACGCATCGCGGGGTGGAAAGCGCGAGATGATGGCCAGCGCCCCCAGCACCGCCCCCTTGATGGCGATCACCAGAAGCGCAGCCCCGAAGATGACGAGCGGTTGCGACAACAGCAGGGCGAAATCGACCCCTGCCCCCACCGTGATGAAGAAGATGCCAAGCAGCAGACCCTTGAACGGCTCGATATCGCTTTCGAGCTGGTGCCGGTACTCACTGCCCGACAGGACCACCCCCGCGAGGAACGCGCCAAGGGCGGGCGACAGGCCAACGATAGTCATCAGCATCGATGTGCCGATCACGAGCGCCAGCGCGGCGGCGGTGAAGATTTCGCCCGACCGGCCCGATGCGATGAAGCGGAAGATGGGATAGGCGAGAAAGCGACCGGCGAGGATGATGGCGGCAATCACCGCCAGAATACTGATCCCCTGCGCCCAAGCGGGCAGATCGTGCAGCAGATTGGCGCTGTGATGCCCTGCATCCGCCGCGTGCCCCTCGTCCTCGTAGACATTACCTTGCGCGAGCAGTGGTAACAGGGCCAGCATGAAGATGACGGCGATATCCTGAAACAACAGTACCGCAAAGGCCGCCCGTCCGCCCGTCCGCCGCTCCAGATTACGCTCCTGCAAGGTCTGGAGAACGATCGCCGTCGAGGATAGCGCGAGGATCATGCCCAGCGTCAGGCCAACGCGCAAACTGCCATGCAGCAGCCAGACCCCCGCGACGATCAATGCCATCGTCCCGAACACCTGCGCCCCGCCAAGGCCAAGCAACTGCGCCCGCATTCCCCATAACTCGCGGGGGCGCAGCTCCAGCCCAATCAGGAACAGCATCATCACGACGCCGAATTCAGACAAATGCTGAAGATCGACATCGTTCTGCGTGACCAACCCCAGCGCAGGGCCGAGCGCGACCCCCGCAATCAGGTAGCCAAGTACCGATCCCAAACCGATGCGGTTGGCGATGGGCACCAGAATGACCGCGCCGAGCAGGTAGGGCAGGATGTATCCAAGAACTTCCATCAGTCGGCCACCATCTGTTGCCGATAAGGCTGTGCCAGATCGAGCCGTTCATCGCGCAAATCGCGTAGAAAGCGGGCATAGGCGGCGGCGTGGCGGTCCAGCCGGTCGGGTCGGCTCTCGCCTTCGATCTCGCGGAATAGCGAGAAGGGCGGCAGGTAGCGCATTCCGCACAGGCCCGCCATCATCTCGTAGGGGTGGAACTGGTCGCGCAGGGCCGACCGCCCCGTCACCTCCAACGCGAAGACCCCGTGGGAGGCGGCGGTGGTGACGGCGTGAAGGTAGATCTTGCCCTTCAACGCCTCACGCTCGCCCAAGGCCCAACCGAAGGTAACGACCCGGTCGACCCATTCCTTGATCAGTGATGGGGTCGAGAACCAGTAGACCGGGTGCTGGAAGATCAGGACGTCGAATTCTTCGAGCCGCTTTTGCTCACGCAGAACGTCGATATGATGCGTGGGGTATTCGGCATAGAGATCGACGACCGAAACCCCCGACACCCCCTCGGCCACGCGCTTCAACCGCCGGTTTGCAACCGAACGGGAGGGTCGCGGATGGGCATAGAGAACGAGTATGGATCGTGGCATCCCCTATCATCCGGTTATTGCACTCAAAAGGCAATCGGACGATCACGCCGTACGAGAAATTATTTGGGCAATCGGGTGACGGCAGAGGCGCTCAGAACCACATGCGCCGCAGCACACCATCTTTACGGGAAAAGCCATGCTGCAATGCAGCCGCGATGTGGATCGCGATGAGGGCGAGGATGACCTTGCCCATGATGTCATGGACCCAGAACAACTGCTTCGACAAATCACGATCCGCCCCGATGAGCGCCGGTACATCGAACAGGCCGAAGAATGGAATGGGGGCTGGAAACGCGCTGGTGGCCGCCCAACCGACAATCGGCATGGCGAGGATCAGGGCGTATAGCAGGAAATGCGACACCCCGGCGGCGGCGCGCTGCCAGCTTGGCGTGCCAATCGGCAAGGCGGGTGCGCCAAAGACGATGCGGGCGGCGATGCGCAGGATCATCAGGCCGAGGATCAGCATTCCGGTCGCTTTATGAAGGGCGTAGAGCTGGTTCTTGAAGGCACCATTATCGAGGAAGTCGAGCAACGACCCCGCCGCCAAGGCACCGATCACCGCCAGCGCGATCAGCCAGTGCAGCACCTTTTGAATGATAGTGTACCGTTCCTGAGTCCCGTCCATCATACCCTCCGCTGCAACTATCGGTCGATCATATCCGTGAACGGGCCAGCGTCAAAGCTTCACTTTACACGGTAAGAGCGGGATAGATCGCATTGAAACAAAACATCACCATCCTCGAATAACCGGGTTTGCGTGACCGGCTCCAACGCCTCGTCCAGCGCGTCGATGGGGGGCAGTGTGATGCCCTCGCGGCCCGATCCGAATATCTTTGGCGCGACCATGACGTGCAATTCATCCAACACACCGGCATCCAGAAAATGCGACAGGGTTGTGGGACCGCCCTCCACCAGAACGCGGTGCAGACCAAGAGCGGCAAGCGCATCGAGGATCGCGCGGGGCGAGATCATGCCGTTGGAGCATGGGACAAGCGGCACCCTGTGCCGCCCCGGTCCGCATACGCCCTCGCGGTGAATGACGATTGTATCGACGGCATTATCGGTCAGGCACAGCGCATCGGCAGGCACCCGCCCGGCGGGGTCGATGACCACGCGCACGGGGGATCTGCCCTCGCATAACCGCACGGTCAGGCGCGGATCGTCGGCAATGACCGTACCGACCCCGACAACCAATGCATCGACTTCGGCACGCAGCCGGTGCAAGTGCTGCAACGCACATTTTCCATTGATGTAGAGCGACTTACCTGTTGGCGTTGCCACCCGTCCGTCAAGCGTCTGACCGATCTGGCCGATGACGAAGGGCGCATTCGGATCGCGCCGGATAGCCGGGCCGAAAGGGAAGTCTGGATCGTATCGCATGGGTCAGGCAACGCACTCTTTTATACCAAAGGTAGCGCACAAGGTTGGATCGTCACACATGTCGCCGCCTTGTTCGGTGTCGTCTTCACGAATGAATGGGGCGATAACCGGGCGAGTCAAAGAACCTCACGCGCGAGTGACAGCATGGTATCGAGATCGAGGTGTTCTTCGAGATGCGCGGCCAGCGCGTCGAGGGTACGATCCACATCCGCGCCATAGGTGACGCCGCCCGCCTCGGCACCCAAGCGCCGTAGGAAGGACGCACGGTACGCATCGGCGGCGAACAGGCCGTGCAGATACGATCCGACCACCCGCCCATCCGCTGAGGCCGCGCCTTCCGGCTGTCCATCGACGGTGAAGGGCGCGCGGGCGCAATCGGGGCCGTGGGTTCGCCCGATGTGGATTTCGTAGCCCGACAGGTCGAGGCCGCTTGCCGCATCAGTCGCCATCACCTTTGTCAGTGCCTTTTTCGGTGTCAGTTCGGTGGTCACGTCGAGCAGGCCTAGCCCGTCGGACGTGCCCGCCGACCCCTCGATACCATCGGGGTCTGCGACACTGTGGCCCAGCATCTGATACCCCCCGCAAACGCCGAGGATCATGCCGCCCCGCCGCCGATGTGCGGCGAGGTCGATATCCCAGCCCTGCGCACGCAGGAAGGCCAGATCGCCGCGTGTCGATTTGCTGCCGGGGATGATGACCAAATCGGCGTCACCGGGGATCGCCCTGCCCGGTTGCACCATCTCGACCCGGCATCCGGGTTCCGCGCGCAGGGGGTCGAGGTCATCGAAATTGGCGATGCGCGACAATTGCAGGCAGACGATGCGCGTTGGGCCATCATGCAGCGTTGTCCGCAGGTCTGATCCGTCTTCAGCGGGCAGGCGGTTGGCATCGGCAAACCACGGCGCGACGCCGAAACCGGGCCAGCCTGTATGCTGTTCGATCATTGCGTAACCATCATCGAACAGAGAAACATCGCCCCGAAACTTGTTGATGATGAACCCTTTTATGCGAGCGGCATCAGCGGGGTCCAGCACCGCCTGCGTGCCCACTACCTGCGCGATGACGCCGCCCCGGTCGATATCGCCGATCAGCACGACGGGCGTATCGGTCGCCTCGGCAAAGCCCATATTCGCGATGTCGCCGGGGCGTAGGTTGACCTCTGCCGGTGATCCGGCCCCCTCGACTAATACGAGATCGGCATCTTGTGAGATGCGCTCAAAAGATTCGCATACTGCCTTGAGAAGCGTGGGTTTTAGCGCCGTGTAATCCCGTGCCGTGGCGTGGCGCAGGCGTTGCCCCTGCACCACCACCTGCGCCCCGCGCTCGGTTTCGGGTTTCAGGAGGACCGGGTTCATATGCACCGTGGTCGGCACCCGCGCGCCCAACGCCTGCAACGCCTGCGCCCGCCCGATCTCGCCGCCATCATCGGTGACGGCGGCGTTGTTGGACATGTTCTGCGGCTTGAACGGCATGACGCGCAGACCGCGATTGGCATAAGCTCGCGCCATCCCGGCGACGAGCATCGATTTGCCGACATTGGAACCGCAACCTTGGAGCATGAGGCGGGGGGTCATTCGAGATGCCTATCGAAATCCATACGTCCATGCAGAACTCGGATGATGAAGATACCGTCGTCTTCGATACGGTAGAAGATGACGTGACGACCGGATAGATAACACCTGAGTTCTATACCGCTAACCGTCTCGTATCGCCTGCCAATTTGAGGGAAATGTGCGGCGGTGCGGACGGAAGACCGCAAGTCGCGGTCATAAGCATCGGCCTGCGCCCTGCCCCACCGCCGGGCACCGTAGAGGTAGATGTCTGCAAGGTCGGACGACGCGAGAGCGGAAAGGCGGAAGCTACTCAAGATCGAGTTTTTTCCTGGCATCCTCGATGACCGCATCCCATGTCTTTTCGGATACCCCGCTGGCAAGGCCCGCTTCGAGGGCCGAATCCAGTTCGGTTCGGGACCGGACAGTATTCGGCCAGTCGGTGGATTCAGTCGTCTTGGTGTCTGCTTTCTTCATGGGAGAAATCTAGCATGTGCCGCCGCCATATCAAAGCGGTGATCCGTCGCCCTTCATCGTCATCGGCAACCCCGCCACGACGAATTCCACGTGGTCGGCAACCGCCGCGATGCGCTGGTTGAGCCAGCCTTGCTCGTCGCGGAAGGCGCGCGACAGTTTTTCCATCGGCACCAGACCCATGCCGATTTCGTTGCTGACGAGGATTACGCGGGTTGGTGTTTGGCTCAATGCTTCAGCAAGGATTTCAATTTCCTGCCGCACATCGCGTTCATGGTGCATGAGGTTGGATAGCCATAGCGTCAGACAATCGACCAGCGCCGTCGTCCCCGGTGGCACCGCGCGGATTGCGCCGACCAGATCGAGTTCTTCCTCGATCAACTGCCACGACGCCCCGCGCTCGGCCTTATGCGCAGCAATCCGGCGCTCCATCTCGCCATCCAATGCCTGCGCCGTCGCGATGTAGATATGGGGCGGGGTTGCGGCCAGTGACAGCGCCCGCGCCGTCTTGCCCGACCGTCCACCGCCCAGCACAAGCGATACCGTCATGGGGCGGGGATACGCGCGACGAAATGGCCCTTCACACCCTGCGGCCACTGCTTGAACGGTACCTGCCCCGTCTCCGCCGCCGCATGGAGATGGGCGTATTCGACGATGGCCTCCGCCGCCTCGACATCCGGGGTGAACTTGCCGATCACATAGGTCAGCTTGCCCGGCGCGGTGACGGAGACGTTGCAATGACGCTCGCACCCCATCGTGCAGGAAACACGCTTGACCGTCAGGTCGGGGGCGTCGGCGGCGATGCGTTCGACATGTTCGGCCAGAATTTCACCGCCGGTTTTCTCGCCGAGGTATTTCTCCTCCGCCGAGTATTTGCACGTGTCGCATACGAAGATCGTGGTCGTCATTTGGGCCTGCCCTGTCGCATTAACAATTGCCCCGCACATAGCGCAGGCGTATGAGATGCGCCACGGAACAGTGCGCCTTTTTACCGAAGGCCGAGCGGAGCCGCCGGGAAGGTTCGACCCATATCGGGGAACCACACGCGGGCCTGTCGCGAGCGGAGCGTCTTGCCCCGCCCTTCGGTATCCATATGCGCCGAAGGGGACAAGACGATGAAAATACTGGCGTTTCTTCTCTCGATGGTGGCAACCCCCGCCTTCGCCCATGCGGGCCATATCGCCGATGTGGCGGGCCATGCGCATTGGATCGGCCTTGGCGCAGCATTGGGCGCGGCGGCCCTTGCTGGATGGCTGGGGGCGAAGGGCAAGCGCGACGACGATGCCGCCGATGACGAAGAACCCGAATCCGAGGAGTGCCCCGCATGACGAAATTCGGTGTCATGGTCTGCGGCCACGGATCACGCTCGCAAGCCGCCGTGGATGAATTCGCGGTCGTCTCGACCCGCCTGCGCGAGCGCTTCCCCGATTGGCCGGTCGAATACGGCTATCTGGAATTCGCCAACCCCGTCATCCGCGACGGGCTGGACAGCTTGCGCGAGCAGGGGTGCGACGAGATCCTTGCGGTTCCGGGGATGCTGTTCGCCGCCGGTCACGCGAAGAACGATATTCCGACCGTGCTGAACACCTATGCGAAAAAGCACGATATCAAAATCCATTACGGGCGGGAGTTGGGAGTCGATCCGAAGATGATCGCCGCCGCCGGACAGCGGGTCAGCGATGCGGTGGCCAAGGCCAATGCCGAGCTGGGCCATATGGATAACCACGATACCTGCCTCGTCGTCATCGGTCGCGGGGCCAGCGACCCGGATGCGAACTCGAACGTCGCCAAGATCACACGGATGCTGTGGGAGGGTATGGGTTTTGGCTGGGCGGAGACCGGCTATTCGGGCGTGACCTTTCCGCTGGTCGAGCCGTGCTTGCAGCAGGTGTCGAAGCTGGGCTTCAAGCGTGTGATCGTGTTCCCGTACTTCCTGTTCACGGGCATCCTGATCGACCGTATCTACGGCTTTACCGATGAGGTTGCCGCCGCGCATCCGGGGATTCAATTCATCAAGGCGGGCTATCTGAACGACCATGATAAGGTGATCGACACGTTTCAGGAGCGGGTGACGGAAATTCTGGAAGGCGAGAACCTGATGAACTGTGCGATGTGCAAGTATCGCGCGCAGGTGCTTGGTTTTGAAGCGGAAGTCGGGGCGGCGCAGGAAAGCCATCACCATCATGTCGAGGGACAGGGGGCGAGTGCGCCGGGGTCAAATGTCGAGGATTGTGTGCATTGCGACACGTTCTGCACCGGGGCGTGCCGGTTGGTGATGCAAGATCATGGGCATGACCATCACCACGGCCACGACCATTCGCATGACCACGATCATCACCATCACCACCCGCACCCCCATGCGGATCATCCGTTGGGGCCGGAGAGTGTGCGGGATCGGGTGAAGAAGTGAACGGGGATAGAACCCTCACCTTGGGTGGCCCCCCCTCCCTAGCCCTCCCCCCGCAAGCGGGGAGAGGGTTGGGAGGGGGGCCAATGAACCGTCTTCCAAATGAAATGAAGAAGCGTGCGCGTGAACTGCGCCGCAACCAGACAGACGTGGAAAAGACGCTCTGGTCGAAGATCCGTGCGCACCGACTCGCGGGCCATTCGTTCCGCCGCCAGCATCCCATCGGTCCCTACATCGTCGATTTTATCTGCCCTGCCGCCAACCTCATCATCGAACTCGATGGCGGCCAACACGCTGACGACCCGAAAGACGCCGAGCGCACGGCATGGCTGGAGGCGCAGGGCTACACCATCATTCGATATTGGAACAACGACGTGACGGACAATCTTGATGGGGTTCTCGAAGATTTGGCCGCGAAGCTGCCCGCTGCACCGGAGCGGAAAAATGCCCCCCTCGACTACGAACGTGACCCCGCCGCGATCTATGCTGCGTCTTTTGCCACCGTCCGGGCGGAGGCGAATTTGGGGCGGTTGCCGGAGAGCCTGCGCCCGGTCGCGACGCGGTTGATCCATGCTTGCGGGATGGTGGATGTGGCCGATGATCTGGATTTTTCGGATGATGCCGCCGATGCGGGGATTGCGGCGCTGGCGGGGGGTGCGCCGATCCTGTGCGATTGCGAGATGGTCGCCGCCGGGATCATTCGCAAACGCCTGCCCGCCAATAACGAGGTGATCGTCACGCTCAACGATCCGCGCGTCGCGATGCTGGCGAGCAAGCTGAAGACGACTCGCTCGGCGGCGGCGGTCGTGCTGTGGCGCGAGCATCTGGAGGGGGCCGTCGTTGCGATTGGGAACGCCCCTACCGCGTTGTTCAACTTGCTGGAGCGGCTAGATACCGGCTGGCCAAAACCTGCGGTTATTCTGGGCTTTCCGGTCGGTTTCGTCGGTGCGGCGGAGAGCAAGGACGAATTGGCCGATGATCCGCGCGGGACGCCGTTTCTGACGCTGCAAGGCCGTCGCGGTGGTTCGGCGATGGCGAGTGCGGCGGTGAATGCGCTGGCCGGGGGGCTGGAATGAGCGATTTCGTCGCCTGCCC
>CALJIU010000261.1 GCA_937974055.1 uncultured Neomegalonema sp.
GCGAGGGCGGTTGGGTCGATATCGGTGACGGCGACTTGCGCGCCTTGGCCGAGGAAGGCGCGGGCATGGGCGCGGCCTATTCCGGCGGCTCCGGCAGTGATGAGGACGCGCATCAGGCGGGGAGGCGCTTGGTCAGCTTGAGCAGGGTGCGCACGTCGTCCGGTCCCATAATCTTTGCGCCCATGCCCTCCAGTATTGTGACGGCGCGTTCGACGAGTTGGGCATTGGTGGCGAGGACGCCTTTGGAGAGGTAGATGTTGTCTTCCAGCCCCACGCGGACATTGCCGCCGTGCAGGGCCATTGCGGCGACGTAGGGCAGTTCGTCGCGGCCGATGGAGAAGCCGCTATAGACCCAGTCGTCGGGGATGGCGGCGACCATTGCGCCCAAGGTGGCCATGTCGTTCGGTGCGCCCCACGGGATGCCCATGCATAGCTGAACGAGGGCAGGGGCGTCGATCAGGCCCTCGGCGGCAAGCTGCTTGGCGAGCCAGAGGTGACCGGTGTCGAAGGCCTCGATTTCGGGTTTGACGCCCAAGTCCCGCATCCCAGCGGCCATCGCGCGTAGCATGGCGGGGGTGTTGGTCATCACGTAATCGCCCTCGCCGAAATTCATCGTTCCGCAATCGAGAGTGCAGATTTCGGGCAGGCATTCGGCGATATGGGCGAGGCGTTCGGTGGCCCCGGCCATGTCGGTGCCCGCCTCGTCCACGGGCAGGGGCCGCTCGACCGAACCGAGGGTCAGGTCGCCGCCCATGCCGGCGGTCAGGTTGAGGACGACATCGGTGTCGCTGGCGCGGATGCGGTCGGTGACCTCGCGGAACAGGGCGACATCGCGGGAGGGCGCGCCGGTCTTGGGGTCGCGGACGTGGCAATGGACGATGGCCGCGCCTGCCTTGGCCGCCTCGATGGCGCTGTCGGCGATTTGCTCTGGCGTGATGGGGACGAGGTGGGATTTGCCGGTGGTATCGCCGGAGCCGGTGATGGCGGCGGTGATGAAGACATTGCGGTTGATTGGGCGATTCATTGCTGCGGCTCCCTGCGCGTGTCGTTTGGCGCAGGGTTGCGTCAGGATGTGTGTGGGGGCAATCGAAAAATTCCCCGCTTCCCCGGATGCGCTGCGGCGCGCAGTGCCGCTGCGCTGGTCCGGGGGCTGGTGAGGCGGAGAGAGGCTCTGGACCAGCAGTGCATCACTGCGTGCTGCACGGCATCCGGGGAAGCGAGTCTTCGGAGGTTCAGCCGGTGGTCCAGAGTATTTCGCGTTCCACTCGAATTACCCTTCACGCCAAGGGAACGTGAAGGGTAATGCTCGCTTATTGATCTGAACGCGAATGACTCCACACAGCCATTTCGGTGCCGCCGGGTTCGCGAAACTGGAAGCGCTTGCCGCCGGGAAAATCGAAGATTTCCTTGGTGATTTCCGCGCCCGCGTCCGTCACCGATTGCAGGGCGGCGTCGAGGTCGTCGGTCTTGAGGACGACGAGGGGTGCGCGCAGGGCTGCGCGCTCGATGCCGCCGCCGGTACCGGCATCTTGGATATCGCGGTAATCGGGACCGTATTCCTCGAAGGACCAACCGAAGGCGGCGGCGAAGAATTTTTGCGTGGCTTCGAGGTCGGGCGAGGAAAATTCGATGTAGTCGATGGGAAGTTTCATGGGGTGCTCCGGTGGGTCGGTTCAGGGGGAACATGCGCAAAGTGGAAGTGCGCTTTTCACGAATGCGACTGCGGCGCCGCATGTGACGACTGAGCGGGGCGAAGCGGTACGGTATGCCGATGGCACATTCTGTTTCGATGCGTGATGGCCGTTCTCACGCCGTTTCGTCGGGCGATGTTCCTTTATGTGTCGGTTCTTGCATGGGCTTCATGCGTCATCTTCAGGCTTGTATCAATTTGATGCATCTTGAAGGATGGCTTATTGCTGGTTGCGATTCGTGACGGGGCAAGGACGGCAAAATTTAGGGGGAGGCGGACATGGTTATACGGGTTGGCAATGGGAATTCAAATTTCCTGTTTGGATCGTTTGGCGATGATGAACTCAGCGGGCGGGGCGGCAATGATGTGCTGTTCGGTGGTTTCGGTGACGATCTGATCCGTGGTGGCAATGGCAACGATCTGATGTTCGGCGGCTTTGGCAATGACATCATTCGGGGCGGCAACGGCAATGACCTTGCCTTTGGTGGGTTTGGCAACGACCGCATGTTCGGTGGGAACGGCGATGATCTGATGTTTGGTGGATCGGGCAATGATCGCATGGTTGGCGGTCGTGGCAGCGATGCGCTGTTCGGCGGATCGGGCAACGATACCTTCGTCTATCGTGCTGAACGCAATGTGGGTGAAACCGATTTCTACTCCGGTGGTAGCGGAAACGACCGGCTTGTCCTGCGTCTGAACGAGGATGAAGCGGGCGATACGGCGATTTTGGCCGATATTGCGGCATTTGAGGCGTTTCTCGATGACGGGACCGGGGGCGATTTCACCTTCGACAGCCTCGGCCTAACGGTCAACGGGATCGAACGGCTGACCGTGCGTGCGCCCGAAGTGGTAACGCCGCCGACCAATAATGCCCCTATCGTCGATGGTCCTGTCGATCTGGGCATCAGCAACGAGAACACGGATATCTTCATCAGTTTCGCCGCTTTGATCGGGGACGCATCCGATGCCGATGGCGATACCTTGTCCGTTACAGACCTGACCGCCAGCTCTGGTATGATTACCGTGAGCGAGGAAGGCGTCACCTTCTCCCCCGATGTGGATGATGAAAGCGACGTCGTCTTCAGCTATCAAATTTCCGATGGGACCGATGCGGTCGCCCAGACGGCATCGCTCGATCTATTGCGGGTCAATGAGGCACCGACGACCTCGACTGTCGAACTCGCCGCGATTGCCGAGGACACCGCCGCGTCGTTCACCAGTGGCATGTTGTTGTTCAATGCCGTCGATGCGGATGGCGATACGCTGACCGTGTCGAACGTGCAGTCGTCTCAAGGCGGGATCACCTTGGACGATTCTGGCTATGTCTTCCAGCCCCTCGCCGATTTCAACGGTCTCGCGACGATCACCTACGATATCTTTGACGGTGAGGCCACGGTGGCCGGAACGGCGACGATTGATATCACGCCTGTCAACGATGCGCCGGTGCTTGAAGGGCCGGTAGATCTGGGGGCCATCGACGAAGATACGACTCGCTTCGTGATGTTCAGCGAACTGTCCGCCGATGCGTCGGATGTGGACGGCGATTCGCTGTCCGTGAGGAATGTCGAAGCGTCCTCCGGGGCCATCGTATTCAGTGATCTTGGGTTTGAATTCACCCCGGACGCGGATGACGACAGCGAGGTGACGTTTACCTATGAGGTATCGGACGGGATTCTATCGACGGCTGTGACGGCGACGCTCGACCTAACGCCGGTCAACGATGCCCCTGTCGCCGTGAATGATGACAATGGAGATGGGTTTCCGTACCTGATCGGCCCGAACGGACGCCTTATCGATGTGCTGGCCAATGATAGCGATGTGGATGGCGACGAGCTGACGATCACAGGTTTCAGCACCGAAGATCCGTTTCTATTCGTGGAAGTACGGAACATTGATGGTCGTGACCAGCTTTATGTCGAAGGCGATTTCCTCGTCGGCCCGCCGCCCGATGCTGTGTTCGATGGGGATGATGAGCCGATCATCATCTTCCCTGATGACGACGATATATTCCCCATCGGCGGCGTCATCGAATATACGATCTCGGACGGTACCGCGACGGATACGGCAACGCTGCTCGTCGCCCCGGATTTCTTCCCCATCGACGTCTTCTGATTGTGTGGCCTTGGCTCTTCCCCCCGTGTGTTGGGGGAGAGCCTTTTGCATCAAAAGTCCCAGCTTGCGGGGCGTTTTTCAAAGAATGCGGCGACGCCTTCGCGGGCGTCGTCGGTTTCCCATGTGTCGGCAAGGCGCGTGATCGTGTCGTCGATGACGGCAGCGTCGATGGTGGGGCCGAGGCTGCGGGCTAGGGCTTTCGATGCGGCCACGGCGGCGGGGGAGGCGATCAGGTAAGGCGCGACCTCGCGCTCGATGATTGTGTCCAATGCTTCGGGCATGACCACGCGGGATAGAAGGCCCAGATCTTTGGCTTCCGCCGCCTCGAACACGCGCGCGGACATGAAGACACGCCGGGCGCGGCCCTCACCCATGCGGGCGATGACATAGGGCGAGATGGTGGCGGGGATCAGGCCAAGGCGCACTTCGGTCAGGGCCATCTTTGCGCCCTCGGCCCCGATGGCGACATCGCAAACGCTGATGAGGCCGATGCCGCCGCCGAAGGCATTGCCGTGAACGCGCCCGATGACGGGCTTGGGCAGTGTGTTCAGCTTTTGCAGCATATCGGCCAGCTTGCGCGCCTCGGCCATGCGGGTGGCGCGGTCGGCATCCATCTGCTCGCGCATCCAGCCCAGATCGGCCCCGGCGCAGAAGGATTTGAGATTACCGCCGGACAGGATGACGACGCGGATACCGCTATCGGCGGCAATCTGGTCGGCGGCGGCGGTCAGTTCCGCGATCATCTGCGCGTTCATCGCATTGTGTTTTTCGGGCCGGTTCAGCGTGAGGGTCGCGACGCCGCGTGGATCGGTGGCGAGGGTGATCGTCTCGAAGGGCATGGTGCGTTCCTGATGGATCAATCTGCGGGTATCGCATGGGCGACGAGGCGGTCGTAATAGGGGCGGCATTCTTCGGCAAGGGGGCGAAGGTGCTCGGGCAGGGGGCGCGGGGCGCGGGGGGCGGCGAAGCCGGTGCTGGTTTCGACCGATCCATACCAATGGGCCGCCCAGACGCCGTCATCCGCACGCCCCCCCGGCGGCCAAGATAGCATCGCTGGGTCGAAGGGGATGCCAAGCGCGTCGCAGAGGCGGCTGAGGACGGTTTCGGGCGCTGTGAGCACCGCATCCGAATCGATGACGGGTGGGGCCGTGCCGGTACGCTGCGCCATGGCGTCGAATAGGTCGGCCTGACGGCGAAAGCCGACATCCTCAACGGTCGGGTCGGCACGACGATCATGGTAGGAGGCGAGAACGGCCTCTGGACGGCGAATCAAGAAGAAGTTGCGCAGATTTGTTGTCCAATCCAAGGGAATGTGGGGCAACATGTGCATGGTCATGTGCTTTTGGAACCAGTGGGTGGCCCGGTCGGGAATCGTAAGACATTTTTCGATCACCTTGCCCGCATCGGTTTCGCCCGCGTCGATCACGGCATTGTGCATGGGATGATTCAGCCCGGTATGCGCCAGATAATGGGCGTAGAGAGGCTCGTCCCAAACGGCGGTATCCGTGCGGTTGCCGAAGGATCGCATCATTGCGGTCGATATATTCCGGGGGCCGGACCACATGGCAATCGCCGTTTTCTCGGACATTGAACACCCATGTTAATCACGAAAAAGCACTGTCTATGTGTCATCCTATCGCGGAGGCGTGATTCGCACGAGTAGGTGGTGCGGATTAAGTCAGTAGTCGTGCCAAGACGATACTGTATTCTACCCAAGAGGTTTGATCCCCATGATCCACACCATGCCCCGTGCCATTCGCGTCGCCCTCTGTGCCCTTACATTTGCCGTTGCGCAGGGTGGATCGGTCCATGCTGACAGCACGGTCGTGGTCGAGTTGTATACATCGCAGGGGTGCAGTTCGTGCCCATCCGCAGATCGCGTGCTGGCCGACCTCAAGAAAGTGCCGGGGGTGCTGCCGCTGTCGCTGAATGTCGATTACTGGGATTATCTGGGCTGGAAAGACGATCTTGCGCTTACCTCCAACAGTATCCGTCAGCGCGCCTATGCCCGCAAGATGCGGTCACGCAACGTCTATACGCCGCAGATGATGGTCGATGGCAAGATGGATGTGGTTGGTAGCCGAAAGCGGCAGGTGACGGCGGCGGTCGATGCCTATCGTTCGGAGCAGGACAAGGTGACGGTTTCTATCGTGCCGGATGCAACGGGCGCGTACCGGATCACTGCACCCGTCACCGCCGGTCTGGGCGAGGAAGCCGTGATCTGGCTTGTCGGGTATGACAGCGAAGTGACCAAGGATATCGGCGGTGGTGAGAACCACGGGCGATCCGTGACCTATACCAATGTCGTGCGCGATTGGCGCGAGGCAGGGCGGTGGTCGGGTGCGGCGGACCTAGACCTGACGGTGGCGCGGCCCTTGGGTGAGGGTGGCATGGCGATCATCGTGCAGCAGGGTGAAGTGGGACCGATTCTTGGGGCGGCGAACGTCACGTATTGAACGCTTTGGTTCCCCAGCGGTTGTGAAGCCAGAAATATTGTTCCGGCGTCTCACGTATCCATGATTCCAACCTGAGATTGATGTCGGTCATCGCGTCGATGGCTGCCGTATCGCCCATTCCTATCTGCAATGGGGCGTCTATGGTGACATCGAATGTGCTGGTCCGGCCCCGGCGAATGCCGCGTACCGGCAGGAGGGCCGCGCCGTGTTCTTTGGCGAGTTCGGCGGGGGAGAGAGATGTTTTTGCGGGGCGGTTGAAGAAGGGGACGTCGGGTGAGCGGGTGGATCGTTGATCGGTCAGGATCATAACCGCGCCGCCCTTTCGGACATGGCGCAGCAGCCCGAGCGTTCCTCGGCGTCCTTTTTGAAAGATCGGGGCGTCGAGGGTGCGCATGTAGCGCAGTGCCTCGTCGTCAATCAGATGGTTGTTGAATTGGCGGTAGATGATGGCCGGGGTCCAGTCGAGGCGCGCGCAGGCGGCGCGCACGGCCTCCCAATTGCCGAGATGGCCAGTGACGAGGACGGCACCGCGTCCGGCGGCGCGAGCTTGGGTGAGATGATCCTCGCCATGAATCGTGATGCGCGAGGGATCGTCCCTGAGTTCGGGAAGGTGCAGGTATTCGATCATCACGCGAACGAGGTGATCGGTCATTCCGGTCACGATGAGGCGATGCTCTCGCTCGCTGAATTCTGGCATAGCGAGTTGCAGGTTCCGCATTGCGCGGGGGCGCAGTATCGGAGAGGCGGAGCGAGCGATGGCAGCGGCGATGGCGGTGCCACGGTCGAGTCGCAGCCGCTCAAACACGGTTCGGGCGGCGGCATAGGCGGCGTATTCAAGGCGATGCGAAAGGGATGGACCCTGTGCGTCCGGCATCCGTCATTCTCCGCAGCGCATCTGTCGGGGGTATCGCGAAGCCCTTTCCCCGAATTGCGGGGAAAGGACCGAAAGAATCAGCCGCGTGGTCCGACGACCATGACCATCTGACGACCTTCGAGTTTCGGCATGGATTCGACCTTGCCGATGTCTTCGAGGTCGTTCGAGACGCGCTGAAGCAGGTCACGACCGAGTTCTTGGTGCGCCATTTCACGACCACGAAAACGCAGCGTGACTTTCAGCTTATCGCCGTCTTCGAGAAACTTGCGCGAATTGCGCAGTTTCACATCGTAGTCATGCGTATCGATGTTCGGACGGAACTTGACCTCTTTGAGGTCAATCGTCTTCTGCGTCTTGCGCGCTTCGGCGGCCTTTTTCTGCAACTCGTACTTATACTTGCCGTAGTCGAGAATCTTGCATACGGGCGGATCTACGTTCGGCGATACCTCGACGAGATCGAGGCCAACTTCCTGAGCAGCCTCCCACGCATCGCGGGGATTCATCACACCGAGGTTTTGTCCCTCGTGGTCGATAACGCGCACCTTGGGGGCGCGAATATTCTGATTGACGCGGGGGCCAGTATCACGGCTGGGCGGCGCCAGGTTGGGTCTCCGAGCTATCGGTACTCTCCATTACAATTTACGGCCTCGGTCAGTGTGACGCGGGCTTGTCGTTAGCCTTTCTACGAAGGCATTTATTATCATACCGCGAAAAACGTGAAAAGTCGCGTTGTTTCCATGCCTAAACAGCGAAAATGCTGTTTTACCGGTTCTCGTTCCATACTTTCGAAAAAAGATGTGATCCTTACCACGTTATCGTTTCGCGGTGAGTGCCAAGATCGTCGTGGGGGCCTTGATATGTAAGAGAGTGAAATGAAAAACCTTATCGCTGTAATCGTTGCCTGCACTGCCATCAGTGGATGTACGTCTTTTTATCCACCGATGACGAAGACCGTTCCTGTGCCTGCATCGGCCACGACGGTGGGTATACCGACCTCGACCGAGTCGCTGGAGGGATATGCTGCCCTGAGGCGGGCTGACTTTCCTGCCGCAGAGCGGTCGTTGTCGAATGCCCTGGCCGCCGACCCGAACGATCCGTATGCGAACCTGAATATGGGTTGGATCATGCACCAGACGAGCAGACCGGATTCGGCGCGGAAGTTCTACGAAGCCGCAATCGCGAATGGCGAGAACACGTTCACGAGCACCCTGCTTCGTGCGGGTGACAGAACCGAAACCCTCGTCAATGCCGCAGATAACCAGAGCATTGCCGATTATGCGCGGTATAACCTGACGCAACTGTAACGCCCTTGCTTCGGTAAGGCCGAGCGGCCTTGGTGACTCGCTGTGACCGGGGCCGCTCGCCCGATACTTATCTCTCAAACTCACCGTCGCTATTTTTGATGGCTGCGGACGTGTGGCGTTGGGCTGCGGCCCGATCCTAGACTTCGCTCAATCGCGAATTCCACCTGCGGTTGGCGCAGTTTCAGGAGATTTTATGGACTGACGCTTTATGTCGTACATGAATCATCCGAAACGCAGGACATCACCCATGACCAGACCCATTCGTAAGGCCGTTTTCCCCGTCGCCGGACTCGGCACGCGGTTCCTGCCCGCCACCAAGGCGATGCCGAAGGAATTGCTGCCCGTGGTGGACAAGCCGGTCCTGCAATATGCGGTCGAGGAAGCGAAAGCGGCGGGCATCGAGGAGTTCATCTTCGTGTCGTCGCGGGGCAAGGGGATGATGGAGGACCATTTCGATTCTCACCCCGAATTGCAGGCGGCGTTGGAGCGCAAGGGCAAGGCGGAGGCGTTGGACGCGCTGCACGGGGCGACTTTGGGATCAGGGCAATTGACCATCGTGCGGCAAGACCGGCCCCTCGGTCTGGGCCATGCCGTCTGGTGCGCGCGTCATGCGGTGGGGGACGAACCGTTCGCCGTGCTGTTGCCCGATGAGGTGGTGCTGGATCGGTCGTGCATCGCCGAACTGGTGGAGGCGCACGCAAAGATCGGGAAGGGGCATGTGCTGGCCGTACAGGACGTGCCGCGCGAGAAGACGTCGATGTACGGTATTCTCGACCCGGATGGCGATACGTCCGGGGCCGTGTTCAAGGCTAAGGGGATGGTGGAGAAGCCGAAATCCGAGGATGCGCCGTCGACCTTTGCTGCGACCGGGCGCTATGTGCTGGAACCGTCGGTCTTCGCCTTTCTCGATAAGGGCTTGGAAGGCGCGGGGGGCGAGATTCAACTGACCGATGCGATTGCCGGAACGATGGAGGATTCGCCGCTGTATGGCTGTGCCTTTACGGGGACGCGCTACGATTGCGGGGATAAGCTGGGCTTCCTGATGGCGAATGTCGCGGCGGGGTTGGCGCGCGATGGGATCGGCGACGATCTGCGGGCGTTCCTGCGCGAGATCGTGGAGAGCTGACGGAAAAACGGCCCCGCCTGTGCTACGGGGCCGTCCATCGTGTTACGGAGTGCTGGGTCAGAACCCGACGCGCACACCGGCGATGAAGTTATGCGAGCTGAGATCGACGTCTTCCTTGTTGCCGTTCTCGGTTTCCAACTCTGCATCGACGAATTGCTGATAGCGGTACATCGCCTCGATGGCGACGGAATCAGTGACCTGATAGCTGACACCCGCGTCGAGGTGGTAGCCGAAGGCGACTCCGTCGTCGTCCAGCACCTGTCCGACGCCGCGCACGCCGTATTCGTCGAGGGTCACACGGCCTGCGCCGACACCGCCGCCCGCCGTCAGGGCGAGGCGCTCGGTGATCGGGAGGTCGCCGTAGACATTGACGAAACCGTAGAGAACCTTGGCGTCGCCTTCGGCGGCATCCGTGTAGGTTCCGAGGCCCTGAATGCGGTGACGGTCGACATCCGCCGTCTGATAGCCGCCTTCGACTTCGACGCGGTAGCCCCAGCCCGCAGAGCGCGCCCCGTAACCCACGACGAGCGACCCGCCGAAGCCGGGATCGTCGTATTCGCTGTCGACTTTGGCATTTCGGCCATCGACCGCATTATCGATCGTGAATTCCGTGCCGCGCGTAAGGTTCACCGATGCGCGGGCACCGACATAGACGCCGCGTGCGGCCCAGCCCGAAGCGCGGGTCTCGGCGGGGATGGGAACCGTATTGACCACCGGTGTTGAGTGGGTGGCGGCGGGTGCCGAAGGTACGACGATGTTGTAGGTGCCGCTTTGCCCCGCCGGAACGGTGTAGCTCTGCGTCGAGCTTGGGGCCGCATAGGTCTGACCTTCGGCGATATACCCGTCATTCGTCACCTGATACTGGCCGCCGGTGGTGGGGGCGTTGTATTCGGTGCCGAAGGTCGGTGCGTTGCCGATGTTGACATTGCCCGTCGCGGGTATCGTGATCGTCTGGCCGGATTCGGTGTAGACGCCGTTGACGTAGACGCCCTGCGCGGAAACGCTGGCTGTAGAGCCGATGAGGCCGAGAGCTGTTGCGGCCAGAAGAAGATTGCGTGTCATGGATCGCCTCATTGCTTCAGGATCGAATTGCCCTGAAAATCGCAATCGGCGCACTTGAATGCAAATTAGATCGAATTTTTTATTTGGTAAAACTCCTTTATTTCTTCGTTAAAGTTAATATTCGGTATAAATAGTCACAGTTTACTTCGTGCGCTATTCGTTTATGTCGAGTGTATCGAAAATCGAGGGAATCGCTTTCTTGACCTTGAAGAAACCTGCCGTAGCGCGGGGCCAGACGGCGGTATCCCAATCGCGGCGGGTTTCGGTGAGGGTGATATCCGCCGATGCGAGGGCAGGGGCGGCATCGGTGAGCCAGTCATGGACGTAGCCGCGCGGGACGAAGGCGGTGGTGATCTGGGATGCGCCCGCGCCTTGCGCCCATGCCGTCAGGGCGGTGGGGGTGTCGATGATCGTCGGTTCGACGCCGAGGCGGCTGGCGGCATCTGCGAATGCGCCCTCGTCGAAGGCGCGAACATGGTCGGCGACCGGGCGGGGGGAGCGGGCATCGGTGCTGGCGAGGATGGCGATGGCTTTCATCGCCGACAGGTCCAGCCCCAGAGATTCGGGGTGGCAGTCGTCTTCGGTCAATAACAGGGCCGCCGGGCGGGTTGGATCGTAGGGTGCGTGATCGCGCACGGGCAGCGCGTCGCCGTAATCGAAACTCTCGGTCAGCGGCTCGGCGGTGGTGTCGAGGCGATAATCGGTGTCGGCGGGCCGGTTGGCGGTGAATTTATTGATGTTCGATTGCTTGGCCAGATAGTGTTTGCCCCGCGTATGCAGACCCGCGACCCAGCGCCAGCTTAGGGTGTTGGAGGCGGGGTCGCCGTCGAGCAGGTGGCGCATGAAGAAATCGGCCCCGACCGCCCAAGGCAGGCGCAGGGTGAAAATCCAGATCGACGCAAACCACATGCGGGCGTGATTGTGCAGATAGCCCGTCTCGACCAGTTCTTGCACCCATGAGTCGAAGGCGGGGATGCCGGTGCGGCCCTCTTCGGCGGCGGCGAGTTCGGGATGCTTTGCCATGGCTTTCAAGCCCTTGGCGCGCTGGCGTTTGTAATCCTCCCAGACGGAGGGGCGGCGCTCCAACCAGCCTTTGAAATAGCTGCGCCAGAAGACTTCCTGCACGAATTTTTCGGTGGATTCGCTGCCTTGGGCGGCGAGGGCAGCTTCGATAACCTCGCGCTCGGTGATCAGGCGGCGGCGTATCCACGGGGAGAAGGTGGAGACGTCTGTATGGCCGCCGGGGCCGTTATCGGTATTGCGGCCATGGGCGTAGCGCGCCCCGGTATGGGGGGCGAAATCGGCGAGATGGGCGAGCGCGGCGGCGCGAGTCGGGATATGTTGCATGGGGCGGAGATAGGGCCGCACGGGCCGGGGGCGAGTGCGGGGCATTGCTTCACGGTAATTACGTGGGCAATTTTTTGCGGTGCTGAATTTGGAGTGCAGCGCGCGCTTGGGTAATGTCTCTGTTTGAAATCTACGCTTTATTTTGCGTCACCCCGCGACTTGATCGCGGGGTCCATTCTTCACCTTGGTATCGGGCACACCAAATCACCCCCCGCCCAGCGGCGACGGCCCAAAAACCTCATCCCTAAAACCTATCCCCAGATCACGGAGGCGCTTTCATCCCCGCCAGCGCCATGAGTGCCAATTCATGCACCTCCGCCAGCAGCAGATCGATGGACCGCTTCCCGCGCTCCACATGCCCCGGTGGCCTGCCGGGGCGCATCACCCGCAGCGGCCTTTGCATCCCAGCCTTCTTCCGCGCCAGCCGCTTTGCCTGCCCCGGAATATCATTCATCGCAGCAACCAAAGCTTCGACCCGGCGACGCAAAGCGGCAGCACTCACCGGATCATCCGGCAAAACCTCCACCCGTCCCGGCGGCGAGATGTCTAGGTCATCAAATCCCCGAACATTCGGCCCAAATCCCGGCGCGGTCTTGCGTTTCGGCGGTCCAACCTCCTTGCGAGGGTCCATCAAGACAAAGACAGGCTTCCGCCCGCCCGACCCCTTCGGAAT
>CALJIU010000262.1 GCA_937974055.1 uncultured Neomegalonema sp.
TGCGGGCCTGATGATCTTCGGCCTGTGGCGCATGACCCGCCGCCCCCTCAGCGACCAGAAGACCCCCCACACCTACCGCCCCCGCACCTCCATCGTGCTGGAGCGGTTATTGCGGCGGCGGCGTTGAAGACTTTCGGCAGATCGAAGATTGTTGAGAAGCATCGGTATCTCAGTTTGAGTTCAGGCGACTGCTTTTGGCCAGAAGCGGCCCATTTACAATCTACCAGCCCTTTCATACGCTCCTAGGAAATGCTGGGAGGCTGCAATGCTTTTTGAGACCTATATTCTCTACCTCGCCGCAGTGGCGGTCTTCTTCGCAACGCCACCGGACACCAGTCAGCTTCTCATCATCTCGAACAGCATAAGATACGGTCTCAAACGATGCATCTGGACTATCGCGGGTGATCTCTCTGCGAACTGCTTGCAAATGACCGGAGCGGCATTTGGACTAGCCGCTGTCATCGCCACATCGGCGGATGCATTTCTTTGGATCAAATGGCTCGGGGTTGCGTACCTCGCATGGATCGGACTGCAACTCATTTTGACGAAGGAGAATGACGCTGAAATCAGCGTTGGCTCGTCGGGCACGCGGTTTCGTCTATACCGTCAGGGCTTTGTCACATCGATGGCGAACCCCTTTGCAGTCGTTTTCTTCGGTGCCCTTTTCCCCCAATTCATAGATCCAGCGTCTCCAATCGCTCCTCAATTGTTGATCCTTGGCATGACCTACACTGTGGTCGATGGAACCATACTTGTCGTGTGGGGCTGGTTGGGAGTTCGCGCCACGAACGGTTTGAAGCGGATTTCCATCGGAACAATAAACAGGATTTGCGGGTCATTAATGATCGCGGCTGCTGGATTGCTGGCTTCCAAGGATTTCGAGCCTCAGAGATAGTCAGAGCGGCGACCACGGACGATTGGCTATACGACCGCTCCGGGCACATAACGGGCAATCACTTTCGTATCTGAACACTCCCGAAAGCCCTACCCAACCTCGAACCACGTCCCCATGCCGCCCGCCTGATGCTCTAGCATGTGGCAATGCAGCATCCAGCGACCAGGGTTGTCGGCGATGAAGGCGACCTCCTTCGTTTCGCGCGGGTTCAGCAGGATCGTGTCGCGCCACGGCGCGCCATCCTTCGTCTCGCGGAAATGGTGGCCGTGAAAATGCATCGCGTGGGGCCAGCGGCCTTCGTTGACCAGTTTCACCACCACCGTCTGTCCGCGCTCCGCGCTGAACAGCGGCTCGACCGGCATCCCGGCCACCCCGTTCAGCGCCCAGACCAGATCATGCTCCATCGCCAGATCGCGCATCGGCAGCACGCCCGCCACCGTCTCCTCACCGCGATAGGCCGCGCCGAATCCGCCGATCCGCGCCTCCGCCATGCCGCCCATCGCCCCGCCATTGACCTCGACGGTCGCGCGCAAGGCGTCGTCCATCTCCAGCGCGGTCGGCAGCGGATTGGGCGGCAGAGCGACCGCATCGGTCAGCGGCTTTGCCCGCGCCTCGCCGATCACCGGGAACGAGCACGCGCGGTAATTCTCGCGCCCAGCCAGCCACAGCCCCGGCTCCTCGCCCGTTACATCCGCGATCAGGTCGATCCGCTGCGCCGGGGCCAGCGTCACCGTTCCCGCCAGCGGCTCCGGCGGCACCGGCATCCCGTCATAGGCGACGATCCGCGCGTCCATCCCATCGAGACGCAGCACCAGCACGCTGGCATTCGCGACGTTGTAGAGGCGCAGGCGCAGGCGCTCGTTGCGCTTTACCGGGTATTCAGGCTGCGGCGACCCGTTCACCGTGGGCCAGTTGCCCAACCGCCCCGCATGGGACCAATCGCGCAGGGACCCAAAGCTGGCCTCGTCAATCGCCGCATCCTCGCCCAGCCGCCAGTCATCGACCATCAGCACCATATCGTGGTCATAAGCCGGGGGTTCCGCCTCCTCCACAATCAGCGGGCCATAGAGGCCGCGCGCCATCTGCTCCCATGTGCGGTTATGCGGGTGATACCAATAGCTGCCCGCATCGGGCACGGTGAAGGCGTAATCGAACCGCTCCCCCGGCTTTACGGGGTCTTGGGTCAGGGCCGCGACACCGTCCATCGCGTTGTCGATGCGGATGCCATGCCAGTGGATCGTCGTCGGCTGGTCCAGCCCGTTGAGTAACGTCGCCTCGACCTGCGCGCCCTGTGCCACCCGGATTTCCGACCCCGGCACCTGCCCGCCATAGCCCCAGATCGCCGTTTCTGGCCGGTCTTTCGGCATAAGCTGCGCCATACCCGGCTTCGCTTCGAGGATGCCCGATGCCTGTGCCTTCGCCAGCGACGCGCGCGGCAACATGGCGAGGGCCGCAGCACCCAGCAGCGTATCGCGCCGGGTTGGCTTCATCCCTGCTCCTCCAGCCGGTCGGTCGCAGGCGGCGGTGTGCGCGACAGGGCCGAAATCTCGGCGCGTAACTCGTCGGTCATGTCGATATCAACCGAATCGAGAGACGGTTGAAGCTGCTCTAGTGACCGCGCCCCGATGATGGGGCAGGTCACATCCGGGTGCGCCGCCGCCCACGCCACCGCCAGCGATACTGGATGGACGCCGCGCGCCTTCGCAAAGGCCGTGAACCGCTCGGCCACGTCGTAGACCCAATCCTCGCGGTACCGTTTCGCGTATTCCGGGTTCGTCACGATCCGGGCGGCATTGGGGCGCGTTTCGGCGGAATACTTGCCCGATAGCAGCCCCCCGCCCACCGGCGAGTACGGCATCACGGCCAGCCCCTCTGCCCGTGCCAGCGGCAGGATCTCGGCCTCGACCTGCCGCTTGACCAGCGAATACATCGGCTGGATCACGTCAAAGCGTGGCCAGCCCATACGCGCCGAAATGCCCAAGCCCGTCGCGATCTGCCACGCCGCGTAGTTGCTGGCCCCCAGATACAAGACCTTGCCATCCGCGACCAATTTCTCCAGCGCGCGCAGCGTCTCCTCCAGCGGCACCCCCGTATCCCAGCGATGCATGAACAACACGTCCAGCCGGTCGGTGCCCAGCCGCGTCAACGACGCCTCCACCGCCCGCAGGATATGCCGCCGGTTCGCCCCCTTCGCGTTGATATCGTCGCCCATCGGCACGAAGCATTTCGACGTGATGATCAGATCGTCGCGCTCATGGGCCATCAGCCGCCCAAGAATCCGCTCCGCCGCGCCCCGTGTGTATCCATCGGCGCAGTCAAAGAAGTTGATCCCCGCCTGCCGACACGCCGCATACATCCGCCCGGATTCGGCCTCATCCGCATCTCCGCCGAAAGACATCGTACCAAAGCACCGCTCCGAAACCTGCACGCCGGTGCGACCGAGGGGGACATATTTCATAGCAAAAGGCTCCATTATCGACGGTGATGGAACGCTATCGAGGGCGCGACAAAATTACCACCGTCCAGCGTGGCCTTGCTAGGCTACTTTGGGCATTCTGAATTTCATACGGATCAACAATCGCACCAAGACAGGGCAATCGGGTGAATAGGTTTGGCATCTCTGGCGGGTCATCGTCGCGGCTGCACCGTGCAACGGTCGTTATGACAAACCATGATTGCAGAAAACGCAATTAACACAACTATGGATTGTCAGAAGAACGCGACCCATGGTGCGAAATCCTGAAGTTTGCATGGCCATTGGCAATTTGTGATGTGCACCAAAGACGCTTCTTCCCCGCCCTTCACGCGGGTGCCTGACCAATATGTCTGTTTGCTTTCTGAATTCCGTGTGTTTTCGCTAATTTGTAACCGAACACCGTTATGTCTTTTATCAGCTATAGTCTGTTGGAGGATTCACCATCGAAAATCTGGCACGGGAGCTTCGAGAGCGCCGTTTTAGCGGTGAAGTCGCTGCAGCTCCACCCCGCGTATTACGCGAGAACATGGCAATCGACGATACTGTGAAAGTCGATGTCCCTTTACTCGACGACTTTCTGGCCACGTGGTTCACGTGGTGTCGCGAGGATGGTGGCATACCGGAATGGTCGCGTTTTCGCCCCTTTCATCACCCACATCTGCTGCCCCATGTCATGCTCTACGAGCAGATGGAGGACCGCTTTCGCTGCGCCCTCGTCGGCGAGCAAGTGAGGATTAACCTGCCGATCAATCTCGCCGGACGCTTCATCGACGAAGCCATGCCTCCTCAGAATCTGGCAGATATCACAGGGCGGTTGAACGAGGCTCTGACGTCGGGCAAACCGAATTTCGTCGAGAAGACGATGGCGTGGGAGCCGGGATACGACCTTGTCTGCTATTGCGCCCTGCAAATTCCGTTTTCCGGGCGCGAAGGCCGAAATCCCCGTATCCTCAGCATCTTGAGCTTCCGCTTCCAACGCATCTGACCGGCGGCGCTATTCGGAACCGCGCCGCCGCGTGAAGGACACCAGAGCAAGTTGCCCTAAGCCATATCGAAGGCATTTCAGCTATTGTCGCCCAGTTGTGGCACGTGGCGCGCCCACCATTCATCGGGGTCTTTCTTCCCGTTCAGGACGTCGAGTTTCACATCACCCTCGCCCCGCGTCGAGATCACGAGCCGATCCCCGTCGAAGCTGGGCAAGCGCAGGGAACAAGGGTCGGTATACGTCGCCATCTGTTCGAGCAGGATGCCCACGGCGACCCGCTCACCCATGCGCAGGCTGTCGTAGTAATCGGTGTAGAAATGCACCCCGGCCATATTGCGCCCAATCGAGATATTGGCCGCCAGCTTGTTCAGTTCCCCCTCGATCGTCAGGTCGGTCGCCTTGATCTTCCTGTTGTTCTTGGTCTTCTTATCGGTGACCATCATTTTCGAGGTGTCCAGCTTCGGCTGCCACTTGTCGCTCGGAGGAATGTAGACGTTCTTCAGCATGAACCGCTTGCCCAGCGACGCCGCTTTCCACCATTTTTCGGACTTCGTCTGTGACAATGGCAGGGGTTGGTCGAGATTGACCTCGCCATCCGGTATCTCGATTTCGCTGGCCGACATTTCAAAAAATGCCTTCAGCACCGTCACACAGGCACCCGCCACCGTCGCATGACCCGCACCATAGGTCGCGTGCATGGGTGAGCCTTCGGGAAAGGCCATCGGAAGCAGGTAGTTCTTGTCCTCATCAAGCGTGAAGCCGCAATCTTCTACCCCCTCTAGCAATGTGGGGTAGATCTTTTCTTTTTCGCTCTCTTCAGCATGGGACGCTATGCGCGCCTTATTCTGCTCCTTGTTGCGGGCGATGATCATGCTTTCGATATTCGGAGCGCGGTCGATGAATTTCGCGATTGCCTTCTTGGCCAAGGCACCCGCCGTACCCAGCTTCTTTGGCTTGTGCAGTGCGAGCGTCAACATCGCCGCCAGTTGTTCGGGCCGTCCGCGCAGGTGATGCTGAAACTTTTGCCGCCGCACCGCTTTCAACGCACGCGAGGAAACCTCGGTCATCAGGGCCAGAACATGCGGCCCGCCGAACGTCGCGAAAGACCCGCGTGTCGTATGGCCATTGCCCGATGGCATTCCCTGATCGAAGGGCAGCTTGTATTCCAGCATCAACAGACAGGCATTGAGATAGGCCTGATAAAGCTGATCGAAATGGACATAGGTGGCCAGATCGCGCGGCGTATTGATGAAGCGCGGCCTGCCGTCCTGATCGAACTTGTCCAGCCCGTTGACCTTCGCCCCGTTCTGCACATCGAGCCATAATGTCCAGTCGGTCATGTGATCGAGGCCGGGCTGCTGCGCACGGATGCGTTGATCGATCCGCTGTGCGCCATAGCCAATATAGCCATCCTCGGCCCGCAGCGGTTCCTTTCCGTCCATCCCCACACCCATCGGGCAGGAATGGCGCACGTCCTTGGCACCATCTTCGGGCATACCGCCCATACCTTTTTCACCACCCGTACCGATCAGCATGAATTGTGACAGATACGGGCCGACCATCGATCCGGGGGCCGACCCACGGAACATGCTGTTCAAGGTCAAATCCTCGTTCTTGCCTCGGCGCGCGAGGCGACGCCTGTCACGAGGTGTCCGGGGTTTTGCTTCCTTCTTGTAGTTCTTGAAGAAATCCAGCCGCTTCAGATCTTCGACGATCCCGCCTATCGGACCGGGAATGGACTTGCCATAATGGTCATCGCCGAAGATTACGGGGTTCTTGGGGTTGCTCCACGTCTCGAACGGCGTGTCGCGCAGGGCGGCTAGGGCGTAGACTTCCGCCATCTCCGCCAGCAGTTCATCATCACCAAGCGCAGGGGCCGCCGCCATGCCGACATCACCCGCATCGGGGCCTTCGAGATCATAGGCATGACCGGCAAGCGGGCTTTCCCAGTTGCGGACCTTGACGCGCTTTTCTGCCTTTTCGGGCTTTTTCTCGTTATCCGGGATCAGGCTGTGAAACGTGGTAACCGCCTTGAAGCCTTTCTTGCGGCCCCCCTTGTTATTTCCCGGCGCATTGCTCGGACCCAGAGCCACATCGAAACGCGCATATTCGCCGGCAGCGACGCCTTTGTTACTGAGTTTTTCCTGAAAATCGCCGAAAGCCTTGGGATCGGGAATCCCGTAACAATTATGCGGAATTCCCTTGTGGAAATTCGTCGGCCAAACACCGTCGTAATCCCTGATTTCCCCGTTATTCGTCGTAAGAATGGGCTTGCGTGAATCGGCGACCGCTTTGGCCTTTCCGCGACGCTGCGTGGCAGCCTTGTGGCGAGCATTGTTTTTGCCGTCATTACCGGGTTCGGGCTTGAGCATAATAAAACTCCTTTCAGTTGAATGCCCGCTTAGATTGCGCCCGAATCGGTACGATGTAAATCCAATCAAATTAACAAAACGTCGAGTATCGATCCAAAACGTAACAGCGTGATCAAACGAGATAGGCATTGCCGCCTCCCACTCGCGTGCTATCCTCGTGGGGCACCTTCCGAACCGGACCCCATCATGCACCTCTTGGCCTTTCTTATGCGGCGTCTCGTACAGGCCGCCATCGTGATGCTGGTCATCAGCGTGATCGGCTTCTCGATTCAGAGCAATCTGGGCGACCCGCTGCGCGAATTGGTCGGCCAGTCGGTATCCGAAGCCGAACGACAATTGCTGCGCGACGAACTGGGCCTCAACGACCCGTTCTGGACCCAGTATTTCCGCTTTCTCGGCAATGCGGTGCAGGGCGATCTGGGCACCTCGTACTTCTTCAAGAAGCCCGCGCTTGAGGTGATCCTCGATAAGTTTCCGGCGACATTCGAGTTGGTCCTCGTCGCCTCGGTGATGATCGTCACGCTAGCGGTGCCCATTGGCATCTATGCCGCGCTGAAACCCGAAAGCTGGGGCGCGCGCATCCTGATGACGACCAGCATCATCGGCATCTCCGTCCCCGTTTTCCTGACCGCGATCCTGCTGATCTCGGTCTTCTCGGTCGGGCTGGGCTGGCTGCCCTCCTTCGGGCGGGGAGATACGGTGATGTTGCCGTGGGGGTGGGAGACGGGCTTGCTGACCCTCGACGGGTGGGAGCATCTGATCCTGCCGTCGATTTCGCTCGCCTCGATCATGCTGCCGCTTTTCATCCGCCTGATCCGGGCCGAGATGATGGAGACGATGCGTACCGAATACGTCCGCTTTGCTTGGGCCAAGGGCATCGCGCCCCGCCGGGTCTGGCTGACCCATGCATTCCGCAACACGCTGCTGCCCGTCATTACCGTGGGCGGTGTTCAGATCGGCACGCTGATCGCCTATACCATCCTGACCGAAACGGTGTTCCAATGGCCCGGCATGGGATTTTTGTTTCTGGAAGCGATCAACCGCGTCGATACGCCCCTGATTATCGCCTATATCATCGTCGTCGGGCTGATCTTCGTCGTGGTGAATACGATCGTGGATTTGATCTACACGCTGGTGAACCCGATGATGAAGCTGCCGGGGGCGGCGGCGTGAGGGGCGTCATCGGCGTCCGGCTTCTCCCTCTCCCCACGAAAGTGGGGGGAGGGCCGGGGAGGGGGGTGTTTCCACTTCCCGCGATCTATCCGGTTGAAAGACCCCCCTCCCAGCCTCCCCCCGCAAACGGGGAGAGGGGCCTTTCGTGCGGGGTGGATAAGCCATGACCCCCCGCGCCTTCGCCGCCCGCTTCTTCCGCGATCCCGTCGCCGTCTGCGCCGCGCTTGTGCTGCTGTCACTCATCGTCATGGCGGTGCTCGCGCCCTTCCTTGCGCCGCAGAATCCCTATGACCCGATGCAGATCGACATCATGGATTCCGAACTGCCCCCCGTCTGGATTGATGGCGGCGAAGAACGGTTTCTGTTCGGTACCGACACCCAAGGGCGCGGCATCCTCTCCACGGTCATGTACGGGATGGGCGTCTCGCTACTGATCGGGTTGGGGGCCGTGGCGGTACAGGCCTTTCTGGGTATCACCTTCGGCCTGCTGGCGGGATATTACGGCGGCTGGATCGACAGCTTTCTGATGCGCCTTGCAGATATCCAGCTATCGCTATCGACCCTGATGGTCGCGATTATCGCGCTGGCGATCTTTCAGGCGGCGCTGGGACCGGGGGCCTATGCCGATTTGGCGCTTTATATGCTGATCCTCGTCATCGGCATCGCCGAATGGCCGCAATACGCCCGCACCGTGCGCGCCAATGTGCAGGTCGAGAAGAAGAAAGAATATGTCGACGCCGCCCGACTGACCGGGATGCCCAGCGCACGCATCATGCTGCGCCATATCCTGCCCAATACCCTGACCCCACTGCTGGTCATCTCGACCATACAGGTGGCCAATGCCATCGTGTCGGAGGCGGCGCTGTCCTTTCTAGGCTTGGGGATGCCGGTCAACCGGCCCTCCCTCGGCTCGCTGATCCGCTCCGGTTTTGAGAATGTATTCTCAGGCCAATGGTGGATCACCGCCATCCCGGCGGTCGTGCTGGTCGTGCTGATCCTCGCCATCAATTTGCTGGGGGACTGGCTGCGCGACACGCTGAACCCGAAACTGTATAAGGGGCGGTGAATGGCTCTCCTCGACATCACCGATCTTGAAGTTTCCTTCGGTCCGCACCAAGCGCTGCGCGGCGTGTCGTTTTCGCTCGACCGGGGCGAGCGGCTTGGCATCGTGGGCGAGTCCGGGGCGGGGAAATCGATGGCCGCTTTTGCGATCATCAATCTGATTTCCGATCCGGGGCGCATCAGCGGAGGGTCGGTTACCTTCGATGGCCAGCGCCTCGATACGATGGATACCGAAGCACTGCGCACGATCCGGGGCAATCGCATCGCGATGATCTTTCAAGACCCGATGATGACGCTCAACCCCGTGCTGACCATCGGCGAGCAGATGACCGAAACGCTGTTGGCCCATCGCAGCATGAGCATGGCGGAGGCCCGCCGCATCGCCGTTGAAAAGCTCGATCTCGTTGCCGTGCCCTCGCCCGCCGCACGGATCGACAATTATCCGCATGAGCTGTCGGGTGGCCTGCGGCAGCGGGTCGTGATCGCGATATCGCTGCTCTGCGACCCCGAAATCATCATCGCGGACGAGCCGACCACCGCCCTCGACGTGACCATTCAGGCCGAGATCATGGCGCTGCTCATGCGGCTGTGTGACGAGAGTGATATGGGTCTTGTGCTCATCACCCATGATCTGGCGGTTGTTTCCGAAAGCTGTCAGCGCCTTGCGGTGATGTATGCGGGCAAGATCATCGAGCAGGGGGCGACAGATGCCATCCTCACCGCCCCGCGCCACCCCTATACGCGCGGGTTGATCGGGGCGCTGCCGCAGATGAATTCGCGGGGCGGGTTGCTCAAGCAGATACGCGGGTCGATGCCGGGGATCGATGACCTGCCGACGGGCTGCGCCTTCCACCCCCGCTGCGATTTCGCCGTGGATGCCTGCCGTGCGAGCGTGCCGCCGCTGGAAGTGCATGGGGCGCAGGCGGTGGCGTGTATTCGGGTGGGGGAGATCGAATGATGGAATCACGCGCTGCTGAAGGAGGCCCCGCATCACGTGCGGTGCAGCGTCAAGAAACCCTCATCACCGCGAAAGACGTCGCCGTTCGCTTCCCCATGCCGTCGCACTTTCTGCAACGACACAAGCCGGTCCTTCACGCTCTGCGCGGGGTCGATATGGCGATTGAGAAGGGCGAGGCGTTTTGCGTGGTTGGCGAATCCGGCTGCGGCAAGACCACGCTGGGGCGCGTCATCATGGGCCTGCTCGAACCCTCGACGGGTCAGATCAGCTATGACGGCACGCGCATCGACGATATGGGCGAGGCCGAGCGCCGACCCTATCGCCGTAAGATGCAGATGATCTTTCAGAATCCCTATGCCTCGCTGAACCCGCGCATGACCGTGCGCCAGACCCTCGCGGAATCCCTGCGCTATCTGGGCGAGGGCATGACGGCCAAACAGGTCGATGCCAAGATCGAGGAAACGATGCTGTCGGTTGGGGCCAGCGTCGATTGGGGCACGCGGATGCCGCATGAGTTTTCGGGGGGGCAACGCCAGCGTATCTCCATCGCCCGCGCCCTGATTACCGACCCTGAATTCATCGTGGCGGACGAGCCGATTTCCGCCCTCGACGTGTCGATTCAGGCGCAGGTGTTGAACCTGCTGACAAAAGCCCGTGAGGAGCGCGGCCTGACGTATTTCTTCATCACGCATGACCTGTCGGTCGTGGAGCATTTCGGTGACCGGGTGGCGGTGATGTATCTGGGCGAGGTGGTGGAGCTGGCCACGGTCGCGCAGATCTTCGACGCGCCGCAGCACCCCTATACCCGCCTGCTGCTTTCCGCGATTCCGCGCATTGGGGGCAATGCGTTCAAGGCCGAGCGGGCACCGGGCGAGATTCCGACCGCTATCGACCCGCCGAAAGGCTGCGCTTTTGCCTCGCGTTGTCCGTTGGTGCATGACCGCTGCCGTGTGGAGAATCCGGCACTACGGCCCACCCCGACCGGCACGCTCGCCGCCTGTCACGCGATAGACTGATTGCCGCTCAACACAGCGGAATCGGCTTTTCCGTGGCGATTCGGAACAGGGCTTCATCGACCGTATGCGCGATTTGAGGGGCGTCGTCCGACCAATCGCCGTTCAGTTTCGCCGCCGGGACGGTGTTGTTCATCTGCAAGCGCGCGATTTCTGCGCCCTGTGGCGTGCGGACCCGCCAGATGAGCGTTACGAGGGCGTTCTCGCCCTGCATCTCGTGGGTGAAGGTTCCGCCGACATCGATGGTGCAATCGCTGGGATGCCGCACCAGCGCGGCCCCGCCTTCGGTCAGCCTGTGCCGCACGGCGCTTTGGATCGTATCGCCGATGGTATCGGATAATCCCGCGACACCCGACAGATAGAAGGTCGGCACCCCGCCGCCGGTGCTGGCCACGGCCTCGCGGGGACCATCGGGGGCCATTACGAAATGCACGACCAAACCGGCCACGGTGCCAACGGCGAAGCCGCAAAGGCTGAAGAGTATGAGGATACGGCGCATGGTGGGGATGATAGCAGCAGGACGCTTTTGATCCGGTAAACGGTGAGGGAAACTCGTTTCACCATGCGTCCATTGGCCATTGGTTCCCAGCATGGGAAGGGGATGCATGATGGACTGCGTTCGCGGGAATGATACCAAGGGCGGCAATCGCTGACCGTTTTCACTTTTCCACTCTGCTCCGGGCGAAGACCCGGAGCCTAGCAGAACCGCGCTCCGCCTATCGGGGTTCCGGGTCTGCGCCCGGAACAGAGCGGTCATTGATCTCCGCCACTGGTATGACA
>CALJIU010000263.1 GCA_937974055.1 uncultured Neomegalonema sp.
CCTGCCTCCGCCTGCGCAAGCAGCGCCTCGATCAGCCGCCCCAGCGCAGCTTCGGCCTCCGCACATTGCTCCTTGACCCACAGCCGGAAATCTAGCGCCACCTGATCGTTGCGCGAGCGTGCCGTATGCAACCGCCCCGCCGCATCTCCGATCTTCTCGCGCAGCCGCGATTCGATGTTCATATGGATATCTTCGAGGTCGCGGCGGAACACGAATTGCCCCTCTGCGATCTCTGCCCCGATCTCCTCAAGCCCTTGTGATATCGCGCGATGATCCTCCGCTGAGATGATCCCCACCGCTTCCAACATCGCCGCATGGGCCTGAGAACCCCGGATATCCTGCGCTGCCAGCCGTTGATCAAAGCCGATGGAGGCGTTGATCTCCTCCATGATCGCATCGGGCCGGTCGGCGAAACGTCCGCCCCACATTGAATTCGAGGCGGCGGGGGTCTTATCTGTCATAACGAACCGTCCTTCATAGAAGAGAGATCGAGATGCGCGCCCTAGCCGGAACCCTCACCCTCAGTGCCGCTCTCCTATACGGTGCAGCGACCTTTGCGGGCAACACCTCGCCGTCGATGCTCGACGAAGATGAGCGCGCTATGGTCGAGGAACTGATCCCCTTCGACATGGACGGTTTCGTCCTGCATGATGAGCCACGCCCGTTTCGCGGCAAATCATTCTTAGATCCCGATGGAAAGAAGATCGACCTGTCCGAATTTGAAGGGAAGGTCACGGTCCTGAACTTCTGGGCCACGTGGTGCCCGCCCTGCCGCAAGGAACTGCCCTATTTCGACGAGCTACAGGCCGAATTGGGCGATGAGGGCCTGCGCGTCGTAACCATCTCGCTCGACAAGGGCGGCGCTAAGAAAGCGGCCCCGTATCTTGAGCGCGAGGGCCTCGATAACCTCGAAGCCTTCTCGGACCCCAAGGCCCGCCTCTCCCGCGAGATGGGCGTTCTCGGCCTGCCCGTCACCGCCATTCTCGGCCCCGACGCCCGCGAGATCGGACGGCTGACGGGCGAGGCGGAGTGGCATTCCGACGAGGCAAAGGAATGGCTGCGCGCCATCGTCAAGGCGACCGGCGATCAGGGTGCATGATGCTCACCCGCCCCGGACTTGATCCGGGGCCGCCTTGCTGGCATCGAATACGGGGTAGGGTAATTCCCAGAATTGCCCAGCACCTCAACCCGGAGCCGCCGTCATGATCCACCACCGCGCCAATGCCCGCCCGACCGCCATGCCCTCGCCGGATTACTTCACCGGCCACGTCACGATGGACCCGATCATCGACGCGCCCGCCCCGGCTCGCATTCGCGCCATCCGCGTCACCTTTGCCCCCGGTGCGCGCACCGCATGGCACACCCATCCCTTGGGCCAGACGCTCCACGTCTTATCGGGCGTAGGCCGCTTTCAGACGGCGGGCGAAGCAATCGTCGAAATCCTCCCCGGCGACACGATCTGGATACCGCCGGGCGAAAAGCACTGGCACGGGGCCGCCCCCGATACCGCCATGGTCCACCTCGCCATGCAAGAAGCGCAAGACGGACGCAGCGCCGATTGGCTGGAAAAGGTCACCGATGCGGAATACGGGGCGTAACCCCCAGCGCCTTGCTCAAAACCCCCGCCGCCGTAAGAATGCGTCAATCGTCCACGCCCGATCCATACAGCGTGGATCACCGCACAAGACAATGCGGCCATCTATAAACCGCGCTTGATACCGCCCGCCCAACGAACAGACCGCGACGAGGCCGTTGCCGCGCCCGTTCCATCCCCGCCCGCAATTCGGGGGTAGCGACGCATTGAACCGTACCCGCGCCTCCCGCTCGGCAGGATTTGCCCCTGCCAAACTCATGGAGGCCAAAGCCAAGAGAAACCCGATCAGAACAGCGCTGCCCAAATGTGTCGCAACACACCGCCAGTTGCACGGTTCTGCCTCATCCGTTCGTTCAAGCAATCCGAATCACCTAACCGCTTCTGTCGTATACGGATGTTTATCAAGGATAATCAGGATTTTTGCATCTCGAAAGTGCCGTGTACGGTCGCAATTCTTGCCTTACGTATGGTCACTTACCGGATCACGCATCGTCACCAGTTCTTCTGCGCTGGTCGGATGAACGGCCATCGTGCGGTCGAAATCCGCCTTGGTCGCCCTCATCTTCACCGCAATGGCGGCGCATTGAATCATCTCGCCGGAATGATGCCCGACGATATGCACGCCCAGCACCCGGTCGCTTGGCCTATCGACGACGATCTTCATCATCGTCTTCTCGTCCCGCCCGGCCAACACATTGATCATGGGGCGGAAAGTGGTGCGATAGATCACCACCTCATGTTCCTGACGCGCCTGTTCTTCGGTCAGGCCGATGGTGCCGATTTCCGGCTGCGTAAAGACGGCGGTGGCGATCAACTCGTGGTCAGGGCTGGTGGGGTTGTCGTTGAACACGGTTTCCGCAAAGGCCATGCCCTCGCGAATGGCCACGGGGGTCAGTTGCACGCGGTCGGTCACATCGCCAACGGCATAGACCGAAGGGACATTGGTGCATGAAAATTCATCCACCACAATCGCCCCCCCTGCATCGACAGTGATCCCGGCATTCTCCAGCCCAAGACCATCGACATAGGGTTTGCGCCCCGTTGCCGCCAGCACCGTCTCCACGACGACGACACTGCCGTCGTCATAGGTAACATGCTTCATCCCGTCCTTCTCGACGATCTCGACCGGATTTACGCCCATCCGCAGATCGATACCCTTCGCCGTCATCGCCTCGACCAGATGATCGCGCACATCACCGTCATACCCGCGCAGCACCGTGGACCGGTTCGACACCGTGACCGCCGTGCCCAACCCATGAAACACGCAGGCGAATTCCAGCGAGATATACCCGCCACCGATGCACAGAATACTTTTGGGCTGGCTTTCCAGATCGAAGATATCGTCCGAGACGATGACATGCTGCAATCCCTCGAACGAGGGCAGCGCGGGCCGCCCACCCGTCGCGATCAGGATCGTTTTCGCACTGACACGGGTTCCATCACCCAGCTCGACCGTATGCCCATCCAGCAACCGCGCGTGATGCGGATAGCGGGTGACGCCCGACCCATCGAGAATACGGCCATAGATGCCCTCCAGCCGGTCGATCTCGGCATCGCGAGCGGTTTTCAGCGCGGCCCAGTCGAAACTCGGCTCACCGACCGTCCAGCCGTAGCCGCGCGCGTCCTCGATCATCTCGGAATATTGCGAGGCATAGACCATCAGCTTCTTGGGCACGCAACCCCGGATCACACAGGTGCCGCCATAGCGGCTTTCCTCTGCAATGGCGACCTTCGCGCCCATTCCCGCCGAAACGCGGGCTGCACGAACACCGCCGGAACCGGCACCGATGACGAAAAGGTCGTAGTCGAATTGCATGGCGCTGGGTCTTTCGGCTGGAGTGCTGTTCCTTTGCATCTAAGCGAGCGCGCCTGCTTTTGCCAGTCCGCAGATAAGGGCCGCTCGCCAACGTTGTGTCACGAAACCGGCAGCACCTCGCGCGCCGTGCCATCCGCCGCACCGATCAGCGCGCGGGAGGCCATGCCGAGGAACAGACCATGCTCCACCACCCCCGGCACGGCATTCAGCCCGGCGGCCAGCGCGGCTGCATTCTCAATGCGATCCATATGGCAATCAATGACGAAGTTCCCCTCATCGGTCAGCACAGGCTCGTCGCCCCCCCGCCGCACCAGCCGCACATCGCCCGTAACTTCGGCGATCCGGCGAATGGTCGTTTGCCAGCCCAGCGTCGCGATCTCAACCGGCAGCGGAAACGCCCCCAGCACCGGCACCAACTTGCTGTCATCCGCAATCACGATCAGCGTATCCGAGGCGCTGGCCACGATCTTCTCGATCAAATGACACGCCCCACCCCCTTTGATGAGGTCAAGGCGCGGGTCGATCTCATCGGCCCCATCCACCGTCAGGTCGAGCCGGTCGAAATCATCCAGAGGGCGCAGTGCAATCCCCTCCTCGCGGGCCAGCATCTCGGTTCGCTTCGAGGTGGCCGTGCAGGCGATATCCAGCCCCCCCTCCCGCATCCGCGCGCCCAGTAACCGCACGAACCAATCGGCGGTCGAGCCGGAGCCAAGCCCCACCGCCATGCCGGGCTGCAAATGATCCAACGCCATCGCCGCAGCCGTCTTTTTGCCGAGTTCTTTGCCAGTTGGTTCGGTCATGGGGGTAGTCTTTCGTAAAATCGCTCTGCCCCGGACTTGATCCGGGGCCTCCTGCAAGAAGCGTAGTCCACGAAAGAAGGCCCCGGATCAAGTCCGGGGCAGATCAAATTATTTCGCTTCGCTTTCAAGATACGCGATGACATCGGCGATCTGGCTTTCCTTGCGCAGCCCAGCAAAGGCCATCTTGTTACCGGGCAGGAAATCCTTGGGTTTGGCGAGATAGGCGCTCAGATTTTCGACCGTCCAGTCAAGCCCCGCTCCGGCCATCGCCTTGGAATACTTGAAGCCCTCCACGCTGCCCGCCGTGCGGCCCACGATGTTCACCAAATGCGGCCCGACGCGGTTTTTCTCCTTATTGACCACATGGCAGGCCTTACATTTCTTGAAAACCTTCTTGCCCTTCTTCACATCACCAGTGGATGCGGCGGCGACCTTCACGGCCTCCTCCTTCGGCGCTTCTTCGACGGCCTTCTTCGCGCCGCTCGCCTTGGCTTCGCCTGTATCGCGATCAAAGATCAGCCGCATCGTCACGGGTGAGACTTGCGTGATACCGGGCAACTTCGCGATTTCCATCAGTTTGTCGATCCCGCCGGTAAAGCCCAGATCGGCCATCGATAGCATGATCATGCCATCCGTCGTCACCATCGCGCGGCCATCGGTCAGGCGTGCGACGAACATCGTCGTCTCAACCGCTACATCCTTGCCCGCAATGGCCAGTGTCCCCTCCACATCGACCGAAGCGGTATCCCCCGGCTTCATCTTGCCCAACGCCTTCGCGTCAAGTTGCGCAGTCAGGGTCGCGGTGGGGTTATCCTTACCGAACACATGCTCGACCATACGCGCGTTGCGGATATCGATATTCGTTTCGACCGAGGTCAAATCGATTTCGACCATCACCTTGCCGCTCGCATCGACCGAGCCGGATAGGCCGGTGAAGCCGTGCACCTCACCCACCGTGTTCTTCTTGACCGAGCCAAAGGCGACGCGGCTATCGTCATTCGACAAGGTCCAGCTTTCCGCATGGGCAAGCAATGGCACGGTAACGAGAGCGGTGGTCAGCGCAAGGGCGCGGGCGATACCAGTCATGGATTTTCTCCTGATTATGATACCCCCATCCTGCCACGGATACACGGTACACGCTATCAGGATGCCGTGAGCGCCGTGTGGGCCGAATCCAGCCCCTTCTCAATGGCATCGAAAATCTCGTCGATCTCGCTTTCCGTCACGATCATCGGCGGACAGATACCCATCGCGTCACCGGGCAGCGGGCGGCACAGCACGCCATGCTCGGCAACATGGTTATACAGCGTCGGCGCGGCTTTCATCGCGGGGGGGAATTGCTCGCGCGTTTCCTTGTCAGCGACCAGCTCGACCGCCCCGATCAGCCCTTCGCCGCGCGCCTGACCGACCAGCGGATGCTCGCCCAGCGCTTTCAACCGCTTCTGAAAATGCGGGGTCATGGCCTGTACATGGCCAAGGATATCGCGATCCTCGTAAATCTTCAGCGTTTCCAACGCAACGGCACAACAGACCGGATGCCCGCCATAGGTCATGCCGATCCCGAACACGCCGTTCTTGGGGCTGTGCTTGGCGATGACCGAGTAGATTTCCTCGCTCATCATCGTCGCACCGATGGGTAGGTACGCGGATGACAATTGCTTGGCCACCGTCATCATATCGGGCTGAATACCGACCGTTTCAGACCCCCACCAATTGCCCGTGCGCCCGAACCCATTGACCACTTCGTCACAGATCACCAGCACGTCATGGCGGCGGCAAACCTCGGCCACGGCGACCCAGTACCCTTCGGGCGGCGGCATGACGCCCCCGGCGGCCATGATCGGCTCGCCAATGAACGCGGCGATCTTGTCGGCCCCTTCCGCAAGGATCAGATCCTCGACTTCCTGCGCCAGACGCGCCGAAAACTCGACCTCCGACTCCCCCGCCTCCGCATAGCGATAATGGTGCGGGCAGGTAACGCGCAGAAAGCGGTCATTGACCGGCAGATCGAAGTCATCCTGCTTGTAGGGCAACGCGGTCAGCGACCCGGCGGCGACGGTGACGCCGTGATACCCGCGATCCCGCCCGATGATCTTCTTCTTCTCCGGGCGGCCCAGCGCGTTGTTGTAGTTCCAGACGATCTGAATCGCCGCATCCACCGCCTCGGACCCTGAATTGACGAAAAACGCCCGGCTGATGCTATCCGGGGCCAGCTTGGTCAGCCGGTCGGCCAACTCGATTGCCGCCGGGTGCGAGCGGTGCGAGAAGACGTGGCTGAACGACAGGTTTTTCATCGCCTCCGCCGCGACCTTGACCAACCGATCCTCACCAAAGCCCAGCGCCGTACACCACAGCCCAGCGACCCCGTCGATAAAGGCCCGACCATCGCTGTCATACAGGCGAATGCCCTCGGCCCGCTCGATGATATGTGGCCCCTTGTCGTCATGGGCGTGCAGGTCGGTATAGGGGTGAACCAGCGTCGCTTTATCGATGGCGTCGAGGGAATTGGGGTTGTGAATGTTCATGGCATTGTCCCAGCGGATGCGTTTGACGGGGACAGTGCAGGGAACTGAAAAAACGCGCAAGCGGCGAGTTTTGACAATGCGGATCAAACTCGATCCCTGATGGTAAAATCGCCCCGATCATGGCAATTGGCACCTGCGATTATATCCAAAAGCAGAATTCTGAAACCGAATTGCCGTCTTTTATGATCGCAGTTCAGACCTACATGGCTAGGCAACAGTCTTACAAAACGAATTGCGATGATCCGCAAGACCATGAAGGCCAAGCATGATGCTGGACGTAAATACGCCACCGACATTTCCGCAGATCAACCGCGCCTATAATGCCGTGTTTCAGCCGAACAGACTCAGCATCGGCCTCGTCGTGCCGATCGAAGCCTATCCAAACCGCGCCGAACCGACGATGCAGCGCCATGCCGAGCGGGCAAAACTGGCCGAAGAACTTGGCTTTGCCGCGTTATGGCTGCGGGACGTGCCGTTCAACGTGCCCAGCTTCGGCGACGCGGGACAGGTGCTCGATCCCTTCGTCTATCTTGGTGCCTTGGCGACGATGACCGACAAGATCGCCCTAGGGGTGGCAAGCATCATCCTGCCCCTGCGCCACCCGGCGCATGTGGCAAAGGCGGCGGCATCGGTCGATGTTCTGTCCGGCGGGCGCTTGCTGCTCGGCGTCGCATCCGGGGATCGCCCTGACGAATATCCCGCCCTTGATATGAGCTTTCCTGACCGGGGCGCACGGTTTCGCGACAGCATCGACTACATCCGCGCCGTCGGCGAGGACTACCCGCAATTCGCGAATGCCCACGGCACATTATCGGGCGGCATCGACATGATCCCAAAGCCCGTCGGCGGGCGCATCCCGCTTTTGATCACAGGCGGCAGTCAGCAAAACCCCGAATGGGTTGCCGAACATGGCGACGGCTGGATGACCTACCCCCGCGATGCCGCGTCGCAGGGCAGCGCCGTTGCCGCATACCGTCGGCGCATCATGGAATCGGGCAGCACCGACAAACCCGTGATGCAGTCGCTCTATATCGACCTCAGTGACGACCCGGATGCCGCCCCATCCTCGATCCACCTCGGCTTTCGTTCAGGCGTCACGTTCCTGCGCACGTATTTGCGACAGCTACAATCCCTCGGCATCAACCATGTTGCCCTGAACCTCCGGTTCAACGCCCTAGATATCGACGATACGCTCGCCCGTCTTGCCGAAGACGTGCTGCCCGACTTCAACGCATAGGATTTCCACCATGGCAAAGACGATCCTCATCACCGGTTCCACCGATGGCATCGGCCTCCTCACCGCGCAAATACTGGCCGACGAGGGCCACCATATCCTGCTGCACGGACGCAGCACGGATAAGCTAACAAAAGCCGCCGAGGAAGTGGGGCATGGCTGCGAAACCTACGCCGCCGACCTCTCCGACATCGCGCAGGTCCGGGCCTTGGCCAACGCAGTTCGTGCCAAGCACGACACGCTCGATGTGCTGATCAACAACGCGGGCGTGCTCAAGGTACCACAAACGCCGGGCAGCGCGCTGGACATCCGCTTTATGGTCAACACCATCGCGCCCTACGCACTGACCCAAGCCTTACTGCCGATCATCCCAGCCGATGGCCGCATCATCAACCTGTCTTCGGCAGCACAGGCCCCGGTCGACCTTGCGGCCCTATCGGGTCAACGCAGCGGCGCAGATATGGACATGTACGCCCAAAGCAAACTCGCCCTGACGATCTTCACCCGCGAGATGGCGGCGCAGCACCCGTCCGGCCCGGTCATGGTCGCCGTCAACCCCGGCTCACTGCTCGCCTCGAAAATGGTGAAGGAAGGCTTCGGCGTGGCGGGCAACGACCTCAGCATCGGGGCCAATATCCTGAAAGACGCCGCGTTGTCCGAGGACTTCGCCGATAAATCCGGCCAGTATTTCGACAATGACGCGGGGCGCTTCGCCCAACCACACTCAGCGGCCCTGAATGCCGATCACAGCGCCGATGTCATGCGCGGTATCGAGGAAACATTGGCCAAACTAACGGCCTAGTAAACACCCCGCATCCCCGAACGATGTGTCAGGGATGCGGATCATCCAATCAGGGATAACCAACCCGATCATAGATCATCTGCGCTTCTTTCTGATGCTCGCCCAGTTCAGAAACGTTCAGCCCATCCGCCTCAAACTCACCAAGTACGGCTGTCTCTGCGGAAAGCTCTGCACCGTCGACCACCGGGAATTCGTCGTTACCCGCCGAGAAATACGCCTGCGCGCTCTCACCGGCGAGATATTCGAGAAAGCGCACCGCGTTTTCAGGATTCGGCGCATTCGACGCCACTCCACCCCCCGAAATATTCACATGCGCGCCGCGATCCTCTTGGTTTGGAAACACCCAACCAATGGCATCGATACCGTCCGACAGGCCTTTGACTGGCTTACGCAGGGCACGGGCGAAATAATAGCTATTTGCCAAGGCGATATCGCATTCGCCGGAGATCAATCCCCGCAACTGATCGGTATCCCCGCCTTGCGGCTTGCGTGCGAGGTTGTCATGCAGGCCCGTGGCCCATTCCGTCGCCGCATCGGCCCCCGCATGGGACACGACCGACGCAAGCAGCGACTGCATGTAGATATTCGAGGAGGACCGGGCGCAAATCATGCCTTTATACTGCGGATCGGCCAGCGCCTCATAAGTCTGCGGCGGGTTCTCCACCCGGTCCTTGGCATAGAATACCATGCGCGCCCGCTGCGAAAACGCATACCATGATCCATCGGCGGCGCGCAGATTCTCAGGGATGCGCGCGTTCAGCACATCCGACTCGATAGGCTGCAACAATCCGGCTTCCGCCGCCCGCCAGATATTGCCTGCATCGACGGTCAGCAAGATATCGGCGGGGCTATTGCGCCCTTCGGCCCGCATCCGCTCGATCAACGCGCTGGCCTTCGCTTCGATCCGATTGATCGTGATCCCGGTTTCTTTCTCGAAATCGGTATAGAGCCGTTCGTCGGTATCGTAATGACGCGATGAATAAAGGTTCAGCTCACCATCGGCAAAAGCCGAGGTCGCGGTCAGAGCCGCAAGGGTGAGGGTGCTGAGTAGTGTCTTGATACGCATCAAAAACTCCGATTTCGGGCGACTCATAGGGCCAGTCAGACGACAGTCTAATACCCGAGTGATATCGTCAAGATTAAATTCCGACTCTTTCAGTGCGGTATATCCAGATACTCCCCGATGCGTTGACATGCCGGGCGCGGCTGCTACGTCGTCAGTGGAACCGGAGCACCGACATGCGAGCAATTCCCGCCCTTCTCCTCACCCTCGCCACCGCCCTACCCGCACATGCCGCCTGCCTGTACGATGTCGGCGTAACCTTCCGCGAGGGCGCGCCCCGTGATCGCTTCACCGTGACGAACGACAACACGACTGCAAACATCACCGCCGTCGAAATCGACCTGAACGGCTCCGCCGGGCGGTTGATCTTCGACACCATCGCGGGCGGCAGCGGCGTCGAAGTGTTCCAGCCCTATCGCAGCGAGACGGACGGCACCGGCCTGATCGGCGCGCCCGTGGTGGCCGATGGCGCGACATCCCTCGCGCTCCGCTTCGACAATTTCGGGCCGGGCCAATCCTACACCTTCTCCATCGATGTCGATGATCGCCTGACCCAATCCGACATGGGCCAGATCATGGTATCGGACCGCGAAATCGACGGCACCATCGTTCGGGTCAGCCTGCGCGCGGCGGATGGATCGGTCAGCGCGCGCGAAGCGACATTCGAGGGCGGCGGCCCGGCGCGCTTGACGGGGGCGTGCGGCTGAGGGGTATGTCGAAAACAATCCGGCCCCCTACCCCAACACCGTCCCCGTCGACCGCAACACGGCGGGCATAAACTCCGCCTCCTTCGCGCGCAACGCTGCCTCTGCCTCCGCGATATAGCTCCGGTGCAACGGCACATCGTCGCGTTCGCGAGCCAATTGCATCTGGAACACATTCGACGCCCCATACCGAAACGCCCCTTCACAGGCGGCGAGATAAAATTCCCACATCCGCCCGAACTGCACGTCGTACATCGCCTCGATGGCGGATCGGTCGGCCTGAAAACGCTTGCGCCATTCCAGCAGGGTGTCGGCGTAATGCACCCGCCATATCTCACAATCGGTCAGCCACAGCCCGCATTTCTCCAAACTCGCAGCGGCCTCCGACAGTGACGGGGCATAACCGCCCGGAAAGATATACTTGCGCAGAAACGGCGAAGTCACGCCGGGGGGCGCTTTCGACGAGATCGAATGGATCAGCGCCACACCGCCGGGACCAAGGAAATCGCGCACCTTCAGATAATATTGGGTCAACTGCGTGATCCCGACATGCTCCAGCATCCCAACGCTCACCACACGGTCAAACGTCTCCGGCACATCGCGATAATCCTGAAGCCGGAACTCGACCCGGTCGGCCACGCCCAGCGCCTCGGCACGGCCCTTGGCCACCGATAGCTGCTCCTCTGACAGCGTGACCCCGGTGACATGCACATCCTCGGCATGGGCCAGATACAGTGCCATTCCCCCCCAGCCACAGCCGATATCCAGCACCCGCTGCCCCGGCTTCAGGCACATCTTCGCGGCGATATGGCGCTTCTTGGCCGTCTGCGCCTCGTCCAGCGTTTCCTCGCCCGTCTCGAAATAGGCGCAGGAATATTGCAGATCATCGCATAAAAACCGCCGGTACAGATCATTGCCCAGATCGTAGTGATGCCGCACATTCTCGCGCGAGCGGGCGATGGGATTATTCTGCGCCGACCGGCGCACCCCCCGCGCTAGGCCACGCCAGAAAATCTGGTTCGGGGTCAGGTCGAAATTGCGCTTGTTGAGAAAGAAAATCTCCAGCAATTCCCACGCGCCATCGCCATGCTCGGAAGGGGATTCCACCGTCAGCCCCCCCTCCATAAACGCTTCCGCCGCGCGCAATTCAGGATTGGTGAATATCTTCCAGTCCAATGCCTTATCATGGATTTTCAGGGTAACATGCGGCCCCGGCTCCCGCCCTCCTGCTTCATGCGTCTCACCATCCGGCCCGATCAGCGTGAGCGTGCCTTTATGGATCGTCTTGGCAAAAAGTTTGGGCAGGTGCTTCACGGCTTGCCGCCACCCGACCGGATCACCCATATGCCGCTGGCGCGCAGGATATGGCGGGTATCGGCATAGATATCGCCTTCCATGAACAAGAACTCACGCGCCTTGCGCACCACGCGGGCAACGCCATGCAACATTTGCCCGTTCTTGCCCGGCGCGAGGAAATCGCATTCAAAATCGATGGTCGCGACGGGTTTTTCACCGGCGGCGGTGAAGGCGGCGGTGCCAAGCCCCGTATCGGCGATACTCATGGTCAGGCCGCCATGGGCGACACCGACCGAATTCATATGCTTGTCCTGCAATTGAAGGGCGAAGTGAAATTCGTTCTCCCCGACCTGCGCAAACATCACCGGGCCGATATGCTCGTTAAATCCCCCGCCACGCACTTCGCGCCAAGGGAGTGTTGGGTCGTATTTCATGGATCGTATCCCGCTGATGTCGTTCATCGGCATTATGCGAGGAGCGGGATACGGGTGTCCAGCGTATCCGCAACGATCACGCGGCAATCACCCGAAAGCTCCTCGCCTGCATTCCCTCCCCATTCCACACCCTCTCTTTTCAAAAATCCAGGTCGTGTCTCAATTTCAATTTTCACGTCTTTCCGCGGCTTGACCGCGGAATCCATTCATCAACTCAAATCACTGTAAATGAGGGAAAAATAGACCCCGCAATCGAGTCGCGGGGTGACACAAAATGGAGTGCAGATTTCTAACTGACCCACTACCCTGCTTCCCCAACGCTGCCCCGCACTTGGATGGCCCCGCCGCCACCCAAATCCGGCACACCGATACCCTTTCAAACAACCACACTCGGCACCAACGCCGCTTTTCGACCGTGAACCGGCGTTTGACCCCGTACGCTTTCATGCGGAACGCTATGATGGACCATCGCATCCTTCGGAGTAGCCGCCCATGTTCCTCAGCGTCTTCGACATCTTCAAGATCGGCATCGGGCCGTCCTCCTCCCACACGATGGGACCGATGACCGCCGCCGGGTTGTTTCTCGGCCTGCTCCACGAACGGGGGGGCGATGACGTCGCGCGGGTGCGGTGTTCGCTGCACGGGTCGCTGGCCTTCACCGGCAAGGGGCACGCCACCGACCGGGCGGTGCGGCTGGGCCTGCTCGGCTTTGCACCCGATACGCTCGACCCGGACGAGGCGGAGGCCGCCGATGCACGGCTGATGCAGGCGCATGTGCTGGCGCATGAGGGATTGCCGGAAATCGGCTTCGACCCGGAGGCCGATCTGGTCTTCGATTACGGCCCCGCCCTGCCCGGCCATGCCAATGGCCTGCAATTCTGGGCGCTCGACACTCATGGCGAACGGTTGGTCGGGCGCACCTATTACTCGGTGGGCGGCGGCTTCGTGGTGGACGCGACCGAGTTGGAGCAGCAGCAGGCAGGTGGCCTGCGCGAGATGCGCGAAGAGCTTGGCGTACCCTATCCCTTCGGCAATGCGACCGAGATGCTGGCGCTGGGCGCGGATAGCGGCCTGACCATCGCCGCGATGAAGCGCGCGAACGAATTGGTGCTGCGCGACGAGGCGGCGCTCGATGCGGGAATGGACGCGATCTGGCAGGCAATGAAGGGCTGCATGGAGCGGGGGCTGAAGATGGATGGCATCCTCCCCGGCGGCCTGTCGGTGCGGCGGCGGGCCAAGGCGATCCGCGAGGCGCTGCTGCGCGAACACGGCACCAACTTCGCCGACCCCTACGCGATCAATGAGTGGCTGTCGCTCTATGCGATGGCCGTAAACGAGGAGAATGCCGCCGGGGGCAAGGTGGTGACGGCCCCGACGAATGGCGCGGCGGGGGTGATCCCGGCGGTGCTGCGCTGGTATTTCGACCACCATCCGGGGGCAACGCGCGAAGGGGTGCGCGAATTCCTGCTGACCGCATCGGCGGTGGGCGGCCTCATCAAGCATAACGCTTCGATTTCGGGGGCCGAAGTTGGCTGTCAGGGCGAAGTGGGCAGCGCGAGCGCGATGGCGGCGGCGGGCCTGACGGCGGTACGCGGCGGTACGAATATGCAGATCGAGAACGCCGCCGAAATCGCGCTGGAGCATCACCTCGGCATGACCTGCGACCCCGTGGGCGGCTTGGTTCAGGTGCCCTGTATCGAGCGGAACGGCTTTGGCGCGGTAAAGGCGGTAACGGCCTCCTCGCTCGCCCTGCGCGGGGACGGCGTGCATTTCGTCTCGCTCGACGCCTGCGTCGAGACGATGCGCCAGACCGGCATCGACCTCAGCGACAAATACAAGGAAACCTCGAAGGGGGGGCTGGCGGCGACATTGCCGGCGTGCTGAGGATTACCCTCGCACCGCCCCCTTCGATTCCACGAGGTACTTGAAACTGGTCAGTTGTTCGGCCCCTATCGGCCCGCGCGCGTGCATCTTGCCGGTAGCGATGCCGATCTCTGCGCCCATGCCGAACTCGCCACCATCGGCGAACTGGGTCGAGGTGTTTCGCATAAGGATGGCGCTATCGACGCGGGCGAAGAATTCCGCCGCCGCGCCGTCATCTTCGGTGACGATGCATTCGGTATGGCTGGACCCGTATTCGCGAATATGGTCGATGGCCCCGGCAACGCCATCGACCATCTTGGCGGCGATCACCGTATCGAGGAATTCACGGCCAAAATCCTCCGCATCCGCCGAAACGACGCCGGGGGCGGCGGCCTGCACATCCGCATCGCCACGCACTTCACAGCCCGACGCGATCAGGGCGGCGACGACCGGCCCCACGGCATCCGGCGCGGCCCGGTCGAACAGCAAACATTCGGCGGCCCCGCAGATGCCGGTGCGGCGCATCTTGGCATTCACGGCGATTTTCACGGCCATATCACGGTCGGCGGCGGCGTCGATATAGAGGTGGCAGATGCCCTCCAGATGGGCGAAGACCGGCACGCGGGCATCCGTCTGCACCCGCTCGACCAGCCCCCGCCCCCCGCGCGGAACGATGACATCGACGGTGCCGCCCAAACCGCCAAGCAGGGCCGAGACGGCGGCCCGGTCACGGGTGGGGACGAGCTGAATGGCGGCGTCGGGCAGACCCGCCTCGCGCAATCCGGTCAACAACGCGGCATGAATGACGGTTGCGGAATGAAAGCTTTCGGACCCACCGCGCAGGATAGCGGCGTTCCCGGATTTCAGGCACAGCGCACCCGCATCGGCGGTGACGTTGGGGCGGCTTTCGTAGATCACGCCGATGACGCCGAGGGGCGTGCGCACGCGGCGGATATGCAGGCCGCTGGGCCGGTCCCATTCCGCGATGACCTCGCCCACGGGATCGGGCGAGGCGGCGACCGCCTCCATGCCCACCGCGATGGCTTCGATGCGGTCTTCGTCGAGCACGAGCCGGTCCATCATGGCATCGGTCAGGCCCTTTTCGCGGCCATAGTCCAGATCGCGCGCATTCGCGTCGAGGACCGCCGGGACCGACCCGCGCAGGGCGGCGGCGGCGGCGGTCAGCGCGCGAGCCTTGGTCGCCGCCGGGGCCGAGGCCAGCACGGCGGCGGCATCGCGCGCATCCGTGCCGATGGCCTGCATCAGGGCGGTGATATCGACGGGCGTATTCTCGGTCATGGTGTCCTCGCTGGCTTACCGCAAGGTATCGGGCCACCGGGGGCATCGCGTCAAGCGGTCTACAGCGTCCAAAGCAAGTCGAGCGCGAAGGGCACGGCATCGAAGGGCAGCAGGTCGCAGGTATCCCCGCTCCCGCGCGAGCCGAGCAGCATCCACGCGCCGTCTTTCAACTCGAAGGCTTCCAGCGTCTGCGCCGCCGGGTCAATGTGCCAGAGGTGCATAACGCCCATTTCGGCATAGAGCGCACGTTTCTCGACACGGTCGAGGCGGTTGGTAGAGGGGCACAGAACTTCGCATATCCAGTCGGGCACCGTTTCGAGATAAGCGGTATCGGGTAGGGAGATCATACGTTCGCGATGCCAGCAAGCGATATCGGGCACGATGACGTGACCATTCCAACGGATTTCAACCTTGGGAAAGATGACGTATTGCGCGTCACCGATGCCCATGAGTTCACCGCATAACCTGCTCGCAGCATGTACATGACGTGGCGAGCCAGGGCGATGGGTATGCAGCGCGCCGTAAACGATCTGCCCCGCCACATGCTGCGGCAGCGCCTCGATATCGGCATAGGTGGCAGAGGCGGGTTTCGTCTGGGCGGTCATCGGTGGTCCTTCCGGTCGGGCGGAGGATAGCATATCTTGCGATGGAACGACACGGGGAGAGAAGCATATGGATGACAGGGCTGTATCGCTGGCATCGCTCGGTCTGCCGGGGGAGGCTTACCCGCGTGCTGCGGCACTTGCGCAGGTCGATGCACTGGAGCAGACGAAAGTCTATGTCGACGGGATCGACGTCTACATCCGCGCGGCGGACGGTTCGGTGCGCGTCGGCTACGATGGCTGGGTCTATGAGGATCGCGAAGGGTATGGTGTCACCGATAACCTCGTCTGGGGCAGCGAGGCGGCGCGGGAGTTCATTCGCGACTTTCGCCACGATACCGGGGGCGAACCGCTGTTTCACCTGCTGACCCGCACGGCGGACAGCCCGACCGCCCCCTACGACCCACCCCGGAGGCCGACGCGATGAGCGACGATTTCACCCCCCGCACGCTACCCGATGCCGACGAGATCGTCGGTTGGGTCTGGCACAGCAACCTCTTCATCAATGCGGAGAGGTTGCATTATTACGATAACCTCGAACAGGATTCCCAAACGGTGATGCAAACCTGGCGGGAGATTTGCCGGGCGGAGGCCCCTGCGCAGTCGAAGTTCCCGACAAGCTTCTACTGGAACGAGCCGGGCAAGCGCAGGAAGACACCGGGTCATCTGACAAGCTGCACGTTCTACGTCGTCTCTGCCGAGGCAGCGGAGGTCTTCCGGCGCTTCGACATCGGACGCACGGCGCTCTACCCGACGCGTTTTACCGAGGCGGACCGCGAGACGGCGCTGCCCGGCGAGTATTTCTGCATCAGCTTCGGCGAGACGAAGGACGGCGTGATAGTCGAGCGGTCGGACGTGTATGAACGCTATGGCGGTATCGAGTTTCCCGGACAGGCCAACGAGACGACGTTCGTCCTTCGTGACGCCGCCTTGCCGGGATGCGATCTCTGGCTCGACAGCGTCGTCGGTGCTTGCTGCTTCATGAGCGAAAGGCTCGCAAGCGCGCTTCGCGAGGCCAGGATCGACAAGGCATTCGAATTGACAAAGTGCCCCGTCGTGAAGACGTGATTCAGGCGCACTTGTCCCAATGGGCCTCAGTCCCACAGCACCATATCATCCCGATGCACGACAGCGGCGCGGCCCGGATAGCCCAATACGCCCTCGATCTCCGCGCTCTGGTGACCGGCGATGAGGCGGGTTTCATCCGCCGTGTAGGCGCAGATGGCGGCCCCCAGCGCCTTGCCGTCCAGCGTGGTGAGCGTGATCGGCTCGCCCCGCCCAAAACGGCCCTCCACGGCTCGCACCCCTGCGGGCAACAGCGAGCGACCCGCGCGCAGGGCGGTGGCCGCGCCGTCGTCTATGGTCAATGTGCCTTCGCTACGCAGCCCCGCGATCCACTGTTTACGGGCGTTCTGGGGCGTATCG